>PEAL01000002.1 GCA_002753725.1 Deltaproteobacteria bacterium | reverse complement strand
GCTGGTGCGGTTTTTTTTTTTGGGCCTCCTTATGGATTCATATTATTTATCCTCCATAAAACAACCGCAGGTCATTCAAGAATTCAATCTGTTTCTAAAAGATAAGAAGACCCAGATCGAACAGCTTAAACGAACATTCAATGTAGGACGACTGGATGACTAAAACAGAAAAACCTGTCATTCTCTCTTTTGTCGGCCATTCCAACTCTGGAAAAACAGGCCTGATCACTCGAATCATTCCTAAGATAAAAGCACGGGGGGTTTGTGTTGGGGTGGTCAAACATGCCTGTTCTCCCATTGCCATTGATCAACAGGGAAAGGATAGCCATCGTCATTTTGAATCAGGCGCTGATCCTGTAATGATTTGTACTGAAAATCATATGGCCCTTTTTTCTAAACGAACATCAGATATGGCATTGGGACAAATCGTCCAACGATTTTATAAAGGAAGCGACCTCGTTCTGACAGAAGGTTTTAAGCAGGAACACTATCCCAAAATAGAAGTCTATCGACCAGAAAATGGTGCATCACCATTATGTATGGAAGATCGTTCAATTATTGCCATTGTCACAGATCATTATCAAGAATGGACTGTGCCTCGCTTTTGTAAAGATAATCTTGATGAACTGGTTGATTTTATTTATGGAAAGGTACGCGTAGCCTGATGGATATTGCTTTGTATTGGCAATGGTTTGATCATTTTACTGATCAATTTTTATATCACGACAGTGAAAAAGATTATCCCTTTGTTCTAAAAAAAATCCATACCCGGGGGGTATGTGATGTGATTCTCTTAATATGCGAGGAATTAGATGTTTCTCCAGACGTTCGTTATCTGGCCCAGCTTATTGCATTGTTTCATGATTTGGGCCGATTTGAACAATATGCCCGCTATGGAACTTTTCGAGATAAAGACTCGGTGAATCATGCCATTCAAAGCATACGCGATCTGGCATATCATCGAGTGTTGAAAGAGTTGTCTTTAAAACAAAGAAGAATTATTTGTAATGCGATTCGATATCACAACGTTGCCTGTATTCCTCAAAAAAAAGATGATGAAACCTTGTTTTATATGCGATTAATTCGAGATGCAGACAAGCTGGATATCTGGCGTATCTTTATTGAATATTTCAACAACAGAGGCACACAAAAAAATCCTGTAATAGAATTAGATGTTCCAGACCATCCGGAAATGTCAGCCTCTATATTGCGTGCCCTACTTGATGGAAAAATTGCTTTAATATCAGAGTTAAAAACATTGAATGATATTAAACTGATTCAACTGGGGTGGATTTATGATTTAAATTTTCGCTTTTCTTTTGAATATGTTAAAAAAAATAGCATCATTGAGAATTTAATGAAAGATTTACCAAAATCTATTGATATACAACATATAATCCAAAAATTGATGGATTATCGAGACATGTCTTTAGAAAAAAAAGACGTGATAAACAGAATGGACGCCGTCTATTGATACTCATCACGTCTTTTTTTTCATATGGCCACCGACATGTGATATTAAAGCAAAAATTATTTTTTCTAAAAAAAGAAAATTTTTTTTAAAAAAATAATTTTCAATATCTGATTTTATTTTAACGAGGAATTCACGTTTTAATCGGATGATACCAGACCATGATGGATTAGTGCTTGCAAAACACGATTAAAATTAGATATGGTAGCACGATTAAAAAAAATATAGTTGTTCAAAAAAGGCATTACTTTTTGAACACGCTTTTTTATCTGTATATTAATTGACACGAAAGGAATGTAACATGAAAAATCAGATGATTATCCTTATGGTCCTGTCCGGACTTCTGCTACAATTATTTGGATGTGCGACATCTCGTCCATTTATTCCCAAAGAACTCAATGATCAATACAATATGAAAGATTATGTCCAAAAAATCAATCATTTATGTGTTATTTTGGATGCGTCTGGATCCATGGCTTATTTTTGGAATTATCGTGATAAATTTTCACAGGCCAAAGAAATTTTAAGTCATATGAACCAGACCCTGCCGGAAATTCCCATGTCAACGAACATGAGAACATTTGGTAAAAAACTTTGGGCGTTAGAATCAGAAACAACCCAAATTTTTCGAGCAGATCAATATCGAACATCAGAATTTGATCATGCTTTAAACAGTATTGCCTGGCCCAGCGGTCAAAGTTTGCTGCCTCAGGCATTGAATGCAGCACAGGAAGATTTAAAATCAGTATCTGGAAATATTGCCATTCTGATTATCAGTGATGGAAAAGATATGGAAAGCAACACATTGTCCACACTTGAATCTATCAAGAAGCGTTTTGGCGAACGATTATGTGTCTATGGTATTCACATAGGGGATAGTCGGGAAGGCTTTGAGCTGATGGATAACATGGCAAAAACCACTTGCGGTTTTGTTGAAAAAATCGCAGATATTTCCGATCCAGACCCTATGGCTGACTTTGTCAACCGGGTCTTTTTCGAAAAATTTATAGATACGGATCTTGATGGTATTGCAGATAAACATGATTCCTGTCCTGAAACGCCGGAAAAAATAGTTGTGGATAAGCGAGGCTGTCCTTTTGATACTGACAAGGATGGTGTCTATGATTATTTGGATGACTGTCAGAAAACCCCTGCTGACGTTGCTGTGGATAAGCGCGGATGTCCATTTGATACTGATGAAGATGGTGTACCTGATTATCTGGATTTATGTCAAAGTACCCCCAAAGGTGCGCCTATCGACAATAAAGGGTGCGTCATCGATGCCGACAGTGATGGCGTTTTTGACAACCTTGATCAATGTCCACAAACACCTAAAGGTGCTCGTGTGGATGAATCAGGATGCTGGATTATTCAGATCATCCAATTTGATTCCAATCGAAAAGATATCAAAAGTACGATTTATCCATATTTAGAAGAAATTACAAAAGTGTTGAATCTTAATCAGTCCATGCGGTTAGGTATTTACGGCCATACAGATAGTCGGGGCCGGACATCTTATAACTTGAAACTCTCTAAAAAACGCGCACAATCTGTAACCAATGAACTGCTTAAGATGGGCATTTCAAAAGATCGATTTATTACAGATGGCTTTGGCCATACACGACCCATTGCAACCAATGAAACCAAAGAAGGTCGATCAAAAAATAGACGGGTCGAATTCAAAGTGATCTGGTAATTAAAACTTTATTTTTAGGCGGAATACAAAAAATATTCCGCCTCTCCCCCTCCTTCTGCAAATATTTTTGTTCCAACACATTTAATTTCGGCCGATTCCCCCAGGGCGTACCTCCAAAACAGAAGATAATAAAAATTATGCGTGAAAAATGTTTGTTGTGGCACGGATATTGCTTTAACGTTTTATTTTTATTAATAATTTTATTTACCAGTTCTTACAATGACATACATTTTTATTTATCTCTCGAGTTTTTCTATTGTCGTAAACGTATTTCTCGAGAGGCATACTTTTTCTAAATACTGAAATGACACCGCTTGAGTTCATTATAAAACGGCATGTTTATCAATCAGCCGGGATTATCTCATGGAAAAAAAAGCAGCAACATCGCATATTCTTATTGTTGAAGACAGTGCGATGATCCGAAAATATTTAAGAAACGTTCTTTCCCCTTTAGGAATGAACCTGTCTGAAGCGTCTGATGGGTTGATGGCGTTAAATCAGATCAATGAAAATCATTTTGATCTGGTCATCACTGACATTGATATGCCAAACATGAATGGTATTGACTTGTGTCAGCAATTGAAAAAAAATCCGGTAACGCGAAGCATGCCATTGATCATGGTCAGTTCGCTGGATTCAGATGAAGATATTGACCGTGGATTTCAAGCAGGAGCATCGGTCTATATTTCCAAAACTGACGTGCAAAAACGGTTATGCGCTTCTGTTAAGGACGTTTTATCTAAAACGTCTGTTCGAAAACGCCAATCGCTCCTGGTTGTAGATGATTCACTCATTATCCGATCCATTGTTGAAGAAGGGCTGTCACAGGCTGGATTTCAAGTTATGACCGCTGCCAATGGTAAAGAAGCCTTGAACATGATCAGCATTAAACAGCCTGATTTGATTTTATGTGACATTGCCATGCCGGTTATGGATGGTTTTGAATTTTGTCGTGCGGTAAAATCAGACGAATTGTTGAAAAGTTCTCCATTTGTTGTCATGAGTACCAGCAGCGAACGAGGACAGATGAAACGCATGTTAGAAATTGGAGCATCCGCCTATATTGTCAAACCATTTAATATTGACCAGCTTGTTTTTCTTGTTGAAAAAATTTTATCCGATCATTTTTTGCTCTTGATGAAAGAAAAAGAGCGGTTGACTGTTGAACGAAAAGGAATGCTGGCCAGTATTACGAGTTTGATCGTTGCATTAGAAGCCAGGGATGCTTACACATGCGGACACTCTGAAGCTGTTTCTCAAATTATTTCAGGGATGATCAGACTAACAGGCGCTAATGATCAGGATGTTGAGAAAGCGTTTATCGGCGGCCAACTCCACGATATTGGAAAAATTGGTGTCCGAGATTCAGTTCTACTGAAACCAGGAAAGTTGACATTGGACGAGTACGATCAAATCAAAGAACATCCGAATATTGGTCAGAATATCCTCAAATCTATCCCCAGTCTTTCTGAAGCTCTGGACATTGTCTGTTATCATCATGAACGATTTGATGGCAATGGCTATCCTCATCAGCTCAAAGGCGAAAAAATTCCTTTATGGGCACGAATCACTGCTGTTGCGGATACATATCATGCCCTGACCAGTGACAGACCTTATCGCCGGGGCATGCCCAAAGAAAAAGCATTTGAAATTATTGAGAGCATAAAAGGCACACAATTATGCCCTCACAGTGTTGCGCTTTTTTTTCAATGGATTCATTCCTGCAATTAACGTAAACTCTTTTTATAGAAACCTGTGATCATAAATAATCAATATGTTCAGCCACGCCTTGTTCAAGCGCGTCGATCTGTTTTTGAAAATCTGCTTTAAAATCTGGTTTATAGTGCTTAGGAATACTCGAAAAATAAATTCCCCATTTTAGATTGGAGTCCTAAAGCTTTAGCTTTGGGGGTGTCTTAGGAATCACGATTAAATAACTTTTCTGTGATTCCCAAAGCTAAAGCTTTGGGAATCCAATCTAAAATAAGAAACTGTTCAAGATGAATCAGAAAAATATCTTGATTGCCATTCATTTTTTATATATCTAATAAGCTTGATATTTTCGATATAATAAAATTTCCAATAACAACTTGAGGTGAAAAATGCTTAAAACAGGTCTAACAACAGTAGCCAATGCCGTTGGTCGGTCATTGGCATTGGTTAAAACAAGCGAGCGACGCATGCGTGAAGAATTGGTTCGCTCCACCGATTTAATGCGTATTGTGTTAAAAAAATTAGTGGTGACAAAAGAAATTGAAGCGTTGGTCAAGCGGATGCCTAAAAAGCTTGGCGCTCATGGCTATGATCCCTGGGGCTATCATCAAGATTCTGCTGAAATCGGTTTGTCAGTATTGAAAAAAATATATGATTATTATTTCAGAGTAGAATCTTTTGGTTTGGAAAATATCCCCAAAACCGGTAGCGCATTTGTCATTTCAAATCACAGCGGTCAGCTTCCCATTGATGGTACACTGATCAGCACCGCTTTGGCAACCAATCCCCATGGTCCACGGGCACCTCGGGTTATGATCGAACGCTTTTTTCCTACAATTCCATTCGTCTATTCTTTACTGACAGAGATGGGCGCCGTTATTGGGGATCCCATCAATTGTGTCAAAATGCTTGAAAATGATGAAATCATTATCGTTTTTCCTGAAGGGGTTCGAGGTTCAGGGAAACCCTACCGATTACGCTATCAACTGCAATATATGGGAACAGGCTTTGTGCGCATTGCTGTTCAAACCAAAAGTCCGATTGTTCCGGTGGGGGTTGTTGGATGCGAAGAAACCATGCCTTCATTAGGTTCTATTGATCCTTTGGCCCGTTTATTATCCATTCCATATGTTCCTGTTGCACCGCCGGTTCCACTGCCGGCTAAAGTTATTATCAATTTTGGCAAGCCCATATATCTGGACGGCGATATTGATGATGAGAATGAAATGATCAGTAAAGTAGACCTTGTCAAAAATGAAATCAATAAGCTTATTCGTAAAGGATTACAACAAAGGGGAAAGAGGTTTTTCTGATGAATAAAAATACAAAAAAAAAGAAAGTCCTGGTGACCGGTGCAGGCGGTGCCCTGGCACAACGCGTTATCAATAAACTTAAATTGCGTCGGGAATATGACATTATTGGTGTAGGTTTTAAAGAAAGCACATATTATGATGATACCATTACCAATTATCGTATTGATTTTTCCAAACGCGGTTTTGAAATGGTTTTCAGGGAACATCAACTGGATGCAGTCATTCATTTAGGGCGGATCTTATTATATGAAGATACTGCCAGCAGACGCTACAATATCAATGTCATAGGCTCCAAAAAGATTTTTGATTTGAGCTTAAAATATGGTGTGAACAATCTCATCGTCTTATCCACTTTTTATGTCTATGGCGCCCATCCCTATAATCCATCATTGATTGATGAAATGTTCCCTTTGAAAGCATCAAACAATTCTTCCAAGCTTGCTGATGCTGTTGAGCTGGAATATTTGTCATCATTGTATATGTTAAAATATCCAGAACTTAAAACAACCATTCTTCGTCCCTGTAATATATTGGGTCCCGGAGTACAAAACTCAATGTCTCTGATCCTGGATCGAAAATATGTGCCCTGCCTGTTAGGGTTTTCACCCATCATGCAATTCATCCATGTGGATGATCTGGCTGAAGCGATTGTCCTGAGCTACGAAACGCCCAAACCCGGCGTTTATAATATTGTTACAGAGGACTGGTTGCCTTATCAAAAAGCGATTAAAATGGCGGGTGGTTTTCCCACACCAATTCTTCCCTTTCCGCCAGCATTGACACGTCAGATTGTCCGAAGCATGAATATCAATGGATTCCCTGATTATTTGCTCAATTATTATAAATACCCTGTTGTGCTGGATGGCAGTCTGTTTGCTCGAACATTCCCATTTAAACCTCGCTATTCATTGGATGATATTTTTGGCTATTATAAAAAACAAAAAAATCTTCGGGTTTTTTAGGAGTGTCAACATGTAAATGAAGAATCATACATTTAAAATTTTCGAAATAGTTCGCTATTCCTGAGGTTTTAAATGTATGGCCTGTATGGTCATGCAAAGATAGCCTATCGTTGTAAGCATAAAAGACCAAATTATTTTTTCCGAGCTCTTATCAAAAGAATGAGCCTTCTCACAGGATATTAAAATGTCTAAAAAAGTCGTTGATATTCCTGCTGTAGACCCAAAGCTTTAGATTGGGACTCACAGAAAAATAACGCATTGAAAAGCTAAGAACTCCCAAAGCTAAAGCTTTAGGACTCCACTCAAGGGACTTCAAATGGTAAAGTTATTTAATCGCGATTCTTTAGCAAAGGTATTGGATAACGTTGTGTGAGTCAATAGAAGAAGATATTATCGAACTGGTAGACCAGGAAACGCCAGATGAACTGGATGCGTATGATGTCTGCCTGTTACTTGAAGGTACCTACCCCTTTGTTGCTGGCGGGGTTTCCTCATGGGTGCATAATCTTGTCAAATCTTTACCGGAAATATCTTTTACAGGCGTCTGTATTCTTCCAACGGAAAAAGAAAAATGGGAAATTAAATATGATGTACCGGATAATTTTCACAATTTAAAAATCATCTATTTGCATGATTACGATATTGGTGATCGAACAAAACACAGAAAAAAAAATCATCGCAAAAATATAAAAACCATCAAACGCTACCATCAAAAATTGTTCAATGGCGATTTTTCTGATTTTGAACAAATACTGCCCATGTTTCAAAAAGAAGGCCGTTCAAAATTTACGACGCATGATCTGGTTTATGGCAGAGAAGCCTGGGATTTACTTCTGGATTTCTACAAACCTGAGGTTAACAGCGAGTCCTTTATCGATTATTTCTGGACGTTTCGTTTTATTCATTTACCCCTTATTAAATTATTAACGGCCCCAATACCTACGGCAAAAGTTTATCATACTGTCTCCACAGGGTATGCAGGCCTTTTGGGTGCAACAGCAAAATGTTCATTTCATAAACCCTTACTGTTAACCGAACATGGGATATACACCAAAGAACGAAAAATTGAAATTTCACAGGCAGAGTGGATATATGTTGCTGGTGGAGAACGGATTCGGGTAGCAACCAACCTGGGTTTTTTTCAAAATCTCTGGGTAAGTTTTTTTGAATCTTTGGGACGATTGACCTATCAAAAAGCCAATGAAATTTATACGCTTTACGAAGGAAACCGTCAGTTGGAAATCGAATACGGCGCAGACCCAAACAAAACGTTTATTATTCCGAACGCAATAAATATTGAAAGGTTTCAGGAGTTTCCACGAAATGAACGCCTGGCGGATGAACCCTTTGTTGTTGGATTTGTTGGACGTGTTGTTCCCATAAAAGATGTTAAAACTTTCATCCGCGCCTGCAAGGTTGTATCCTTGCACGTTTCAAATGTTAAATTCTATATTATGGGACCACGGGATGAAGACCCTCAATATGATCGTGAGTGTGTAGAACTCATGACAATGCTGGGATTGGACGATCATATTATTTTTACTGGCCGTGTCAATGTGCAGGAATATTATCCCAAATTGGATCTTCTCGTGTTGACAAGCATCAGTGAGGCGCAACCACTGGTTATCCTCGAAGCTGCCTGTATCGGTGTACCATCGGTGTCATCAGAGGTGGGATCTTGCGCTGAATTACTGAATGGTCGAACGGAAGAAGACATTGCATTGGGACCTTCTGGTATTATCACGCGGGTGGCTGACCCTGATGATACGGCTCAGGCCATTATTAAACTATTGAAAAACGATGATCTTCGCAGGCAAATGTCTGAATCTGCAATCAAACGTGTGGAAAAATTCTATCAGGAAAAAGATCTCAATGACCGCTATCGAAGTATTTATATCAAGTATATGACCGCACCAACCGAAATAACAGGGGTTGCATAATGACGCTGTGATCTGTTCTTTAAGGAACCCAAATTTAATCAGGAATACTTGAAAAATAAGTTCCCCTTTTTAGATTGGAGTCCCAAAGCTTTAGCTTTGGGAGTTACAGAAAAACAACGCATTGAAAATCTAAGGAACTCCCAAAGCTAAAGCTTTAGGACGCCACTATTCATCGAAAGGAGGTGAATTCTTTCCAAAAGTAAGTTTTGAAATTAACGTTTTTTGAATGACAAAAGGAGGTCAAAATGAAACGGTTTTTAATGGCGATTTTTATGAGTTTTGTCTTTTTAATCCCCCCTGCCTTTGGTGGTATGGATCAAAACGGCAACGTGTATCTCAACGATGTCAATGCTGACAGACAAATCGGTCTGCAAGACATTATTTATCAATTACAATTGGTTACTGGTGTTCGGGCCGTTAAATACGCATCAGGGACAGAGGATGCCAGCGGTCAGATTGTTCTGGTCACCGAAAGCGGGAGTATCCAGGGTGTTGTTACTGAGGATACCGGTGATGCCGAGGTTTGGATTCCAATTTCCGGCGCACTGGTCGTGTGTACATCAGATAATGGTGAAAAATTTACACAAAAAACAGGCCCCAATGGCGGTTTCCGATTTGAAAGTGTTCGCCCAGGACAACATCTGTTGGCAGTATCCCACGATCGTTATTTGAGCGCTCGCATAAAGGTTGAAATGGAACCTGAAATGGTTGCCACAGTCAATGTGCGGTTGGAAAAAATGGAAAATATTGACGGCAGTGTCACCGGTTATGTGTTGACACCTGACCCATCCGGAAAACTCAACGTTTTACCTGATGCAACAGTCAGTTTATTTCCTGTTGCCGAGAATGATCTGAAAGAAGATATTTCCGCCTCAGAAACGCCCCTTCGCAAAACCCATACAGATGAAACCGGAGCCTATCGCCTGGATGGCATCCCCCAAGGCCGTTATTTTGTCATGGCTAATAAAGTTGGCTTTCAAAAAGTATTGAGCATTGCCAGTGTGATTGGTGGCAGTGACAGCAAACGAAACCTGGTTCTTTTTCCAGAATCATCCGAACAAACAGGCGCGCTGATGGGAAAAGTGGTTGAAAAAGCTCCTCATATCAACACGGGTGTTTGGGATACGTTCTATCCTGTGGCCAATGCAAGTGTTGCTATTGGTGTCATCAAAGATGGCGTTGTTGATATTGTCCGATCTGGAAAAACCAATGAAAAGGGAGGCTTTTCCTTTGTCGGTATTCCGGTTGGCGAATATACACTTTCTGTCAGACATGATAACTTTGAGGAGTATCATCAACAAGTTATTATTCGATCAAAAGGGTATAATCCCCTTCCTGTAATCAATCCCAGTGGTTCGGTCATCACGTTGGAAGGACAGGCAGAAAAAGGCGATGATGCCAATGTTGCTGTTTCTGATCCGGCTCAGTCCGCCTATGACCTGCTGAATTTGATTCAAAATGTGGGTACAGGCTGTTTTTGTATTGATCCATATTTAAACTGGCATCAGGATGCCCAGTTTGTTCAGGTTGTTCTTACCCGAAAAGACCTGCCGGAAAAAGCCAGTTTGTTTGGTCATGTATTTATTGTTGACAACGGGGATGCAACAACAGCGCAAAGAACCCCCATTGCCGGTGCAACAATAATTGTCAGACCCTATTTTCCATATCCCACACTGACCGCATCAGATGATGCTGATGCATCACCAACCTTTGCCCCATTACCGGAATTCAAAACCCAAACCAATGAAGAAGGTTTTTACGAATTTCTAGAATTAGCCGTTGGTTATCCGGTTAATGGTCAATTAATTTACATCATTTCAGTTGTGGCTCAGGGATTTGACACCGTGACAGAAAAAGTGAACGTCATTCCTGGTGAAAGGGTTGAACATGATATTATCCTTAAACCAAATGGTGTGATTGCAACATTTGGTGGCCATATTTATGATGGCTCAGTCAAATGTGATGATGGCACCAAATGTCTGGTTCCTATTGAAAATGCGGATGTGGTTCTTTTTCCCTTACTCTCAACAAATGAAACGGTTATGCCTGCCACAAATGGTGAGCATGTCAAAACAGGTCCTGATGGAAAATTCTTTTTCCCAAGATTGGCAGCAATTGACTATCAAATGATTGTCAGTAGCCCGGATTTTCTGCCTTTTAAAGAGATGATTCAGCTTCGTCCTGGAAATAATGAAGAAATGGAAATTTTTCTGCAACCTGTTGAGCAGGAATTGCGGATTCATGGCCTTGTCATGACCCATACAGATAACTGTAGTGATGGTAGTTGTGAAAAACCTGTTCCTGGTGCTATTGTTTATCTGTATCCTGACAGACCTGATGCCAACTTTACCTCCCATTATGATAAAGCTGTTACCGATGAAAATGGCGTGTTTAAATTTTTCAACATTACTGAAGGTAGTTATTATCTGTTAATCAGGGCTCAAGGCTTTGAAAAACTGGAAGATATGGTTACTGTTCCTCCAGAAGAATCGATTCATTTGACATTTCAATTGAATCCCATGTCAGAGCAGGGCAGACTGAAAGGTCATGTGTTTAATGGCGCTGTCAATTGCGTTGGCACTAATTGTATCATGAATGTTCCAGGTGCTGAAATTTCATTGTTTTCCTTATATGGCACCGACCCGGATATCAACGCTCCCCCCTTGTTTCAAACAAAATCTGATGACCGTGGATATTATTATTTTGATCAAATACCATCAGGGAAATATCAAATCATTGCCCGTGCTGAAATGTTCAGACCCTGGGAAGGATTTATTGCGATTCCTCCAGGAGCGGAACAAGTTCAGGATATTACATTGCTTCCTGAAAATGCCATTACTGGATTGAAAGGTCATATCTTTGATGGAAACGCTGACTGTGCATCTGCTGATTGTATGATTCCCGTTTCCAATGCCTCGGTGATGCTCATATCTACGAAGAGCAGCACCATAATTCCCCCCATGCGAACAGAGACCGATGAACAGGGCGCATATTTTTTTAAAGAAATTCCGGCGGGTGAATATCAGATGACTGTTCGTGCAAACCAGTACGAACCCTTTGAAACGATAATATATTTGGAACCTGGAGATATTCATGAAAAGACTGTATTTTTAAAACCATTTATGGGTGAATCCATTCTCAAGGGGATGGTGCGGGATGGTTCAATTCGTTGTGACACAAATGAGGAACGATGCATTGTTCCCATTCCAGGCGCACATATTCAATTGTATATCCTGACACCAGACAGCGCTACCGGCTCGATTCCCAATCTGGAAACAACCAGTAACAAGGAAGGCCTGTATGAATTGTCAGGTATGCCATCCGGTGAATACATCATGCATGTTAAAGCCGATGGCTTTATGGAATGGAAAAAACAGGTCCTCATTGAACCATCAGAAACCATCATTGACGTGCTGCTTTTCCCCATGATGCCTCTGGCATACCTCAAAGGACAGGTACTTGATGGATTGGTTGATTGTGACAATCTGGCCGATTGCATTCTTCCCATTCCAAAAGCACGTATTGAATTGATTTCTGAGCGTGACAATGAAAGTATGCAGCCTTTCTTCACTGAAACCAATCAGGATGGTTTTTATGAATTTCATGACATTCCATCGGGTCGCTATTCCATTCATATTCAGGCAGAAAAATATCAGGATCGAATGGACAATTTTGATATTCAAGAGGGAGAAAATGTTCGAAATTTTGAGTTAATGCCCGCTCGCCCCTGTGAGGATAATGCCGGCTGTTCTGCAAGTGAATTTTGTTCAAAACCAGCTTATGAATGCGAAAACACAGGTGTTTGTCGTCCAAGACCTGAAGTATGCCCGGATAATATTGATCCGGTCTGTGGTTGTGATGGCAACACGTACAACAACGAATGTGAAGCTTTAACCCTTGGCATCAATATATTGTATTTTGGAGCGTGTAAAGCACCCCCTGAAACCGGTGCGCTCAAAGGAATTATCAGGGATGTCAATGTGGAAAACAAGACCATTCCTGGTGCAGAAATTTATTTGTCGGTGTTACTTCCTCCAGGAATGCCCAATTCAGACGTTTATCAACAGCCATATGAAGTTAAAACCCAGTCTCATGATGATGGTGCTTATGAAATGGATAAATTACCGGTGGGTATCTACAGCATTCTTGTTCGGGCGTCAGGATATCAGGCATGGAAAGGTGAGATTGAAATTACAACAGATGAAGTGACAGAAAAAGATGTCTTGCTTATTTCATATTCAGCCGTTGCATCATTAAAGGGTCTGATTTCCGGGTATATCCCAGAATGTGAAACTCAGGAATCATGCGTGAAACCTATTGCCAATGCGCTGGTGGTTCTCACCCTGTTGAATTTAACAGACACCACATCAGATGACAGCCTGGTCAAACAACTGGAAACCACATCTGGTGAGCAGGGACAGTATGCATTTGAAAATCTCAAAGCCGGTGTATACGCCTTGCGAATCGAAGCTGATGGATGGATGTTATGGGAAGAACCCATCAAAATCCTTCCAGGAAAAGAGACGTTGATTGATATTGAACTTCAACGCCAACCTGAGCCCTCAGTGCTTAAAGGTATGGTTCGGAACGGAGCGGTTGACTGTGATCAAACCACCACTGATTGCATTGTTGGTATTGGCGGCGCTCAAGTAAGCTTGATTCCCAGAATAAATGACACCACACTTCAATCCCTGACCACTGAAACCGATGATTCCGGACGTTTTATGTTTGAAAATATTCCAATGGGTTTTTATGTCATCCGAATTGAAGCTGAAAATTTTGAGCCGCATAAAATAGAAATAGACATTCATCCAGGAGAAAACATTCATGACATTGAGCTATTCCCCATCATGCGATGCACCACAAATTCAGAATGTGGTGATAAAGCGATTTGCAAAAAGCCGACAGGTGCGTGTGATGATGAAGGTATTTGTCAACCTCGCCCTGAAGCCTGTATCATGTTGCTTGATCCTGTTTGTGGGTGCAATGGAAAAACTTATGGTAATGCGTGTATTGCTGAAAGTTCTGGTGTGAATATTAACTTTGAAGGTACATGCCCGCTTTTTGATGGGCAATAATTGATGATTGCAGGGACGAAGACATTTTTTTCGTCCCTGCATTTTTATGGGGATCAATAAACATCCCAAAAAACTTTTAGGCCTTTTTGGTCGGATAGTCTAATAACTATCATATAGAGACTCTTGCCCTCCCAATAGAACGTTTTTGTATCACCCCTTTTAAAAATACATATTTGTTTTAGTTTTATCAATGATTTTTAGACCTCGAAAAACATATCTAATTGAATTTATGATGTATTATTTTTTTACCCCCTCATGGCACAGACTGTGCTTTTTAACTAATCACAAACAAATAATTTCCAATGATCATAGAAAAAAAATTTTTAAGAAAGATTAAAATGAAAAATAAATCAACGCATAAAAAAAATTTTGCAAAATCTCTCAAAATAGATCGAATGGAACAGATCAAAAATTTTAGCCAGGGGAAATCGTTGAATTTTGAACTTCAATACGCGCGCTTGATTGATTCTTTTTTTCAAAACAGTTACGCAGATAGTCAGGTGGGAAAACAATTCATTGAAAAAAAACAGCCCTTTGCCATTGTTGCGCTGGGTGGATATGGGCGATGTGAGCAATGTGTGCATTCAGACATTGATTTGCTTATCCTTTTTCAAAAACGTGTACCGGATGAAACCAAAAATTTAATTAAAGAAATTGTATATCCTTTGTGGGATATCGGTTTAGATGCCAGTCCAGGCACACGAACAATCAAAGAATGTATCGCATTGGCGTCAGATGATATCGAAGTATTGACAGCCCATATGGATGCTCGCTTGATTTGTGGATCAACGCCATTGTTTCAGGAATTTAGACACCAATTTCAAAATAAAGTCATTCACAAGAAAAAAAGTAAAATGCTGATTGAGTTGATTGAAATCAGTAAATATCGACATGAACGATTCGGCGACTCCACTTATTTGCTCGAACCCAATCTCAAAGAAGGTCAGGGCGGTTTGAGAGATTATCACAGTATGCTCTGGATGGCGCGCCTGGTTACAGGACTCAATATCCCCAGGGATCTGGAATATATGGGATACATATCACTCAATGACTACACTAAGCTCCAGCAATCCCTCAATTTTTTGTGGAGCATTCGCAATCATCTTCATATTATATCCGGGAGAAAAAATGATCAATTGCATTTTGAATTACAAACCCAACTGGCCAGTCGATTGGATTATTCAGCATCCACTGATTTGATGCCTGTTGAATCCTTTTTAGGGGATCTTCATGCACATATGGAAACCATAAAAAAACTTCATCTGATGATGATCAGGGATTTAAAACCCGCAAAACGTCGGTTTAATTTTAAACGAAAATCAGCCTTTGTTCCCCTGGATGAAGAAATTGGTATTGATCGGGATTTATTATTTTTCAAGTCATCTGAGGCCATTCTCAATCGCCCGGAGCTTTTGATGAGGATTTTTGTGGAATCCGCACGGATCAAAATACCCTTAAGTGGAGAAGCTTATCGGCTTGTTGAGGAATTCAAAGGTCTTGTCAATGATGACTACCGAAAAAATCCAGTGATTATCAAAGATTTTGAGAAGATTCTCATCACCCATGCCCCGATGTTCAACGTGTTAAATGAAATGCTGGCAACGGGTTTTCTGATACGATTCATACCAGAATTTGATGGTATTGCCGACCGCATTCAGTATGATCAGTATCATGTTTATCCCGTGGATAAGCATGTTTTAAGGACCGTTCAACAATTGAAATCTTTTGGGGTCACCGAGGATAATCAATCCTGTGATTTGTGCAAAGAATTGTATCGAAAACTGAAACGAAAAAAACGTCTTCTGCTTTGGGCGGCACTTCTTCATGATATTGGAAAACAAGATTCCCAGGGGGATCACAGTGAAAAGGGACATGACATCGCTTTACGTGTAATGGAACGGATGGGATATAGCCCCAAACAATGTAAACAGGTGGCATTGATTGTCCGGGAACATCTTTTTTTAATTACAATGGCAACCCGTCGTGATGTTGATGACGAACAAACCGCCATTGCCTGTGCCCGACAAATCAAAACAGTAGAACATCTAGACATGCTTTACTTGCTGACTGTCGCAGATTCAAAGTCCACCGGTCCAAATGCATGGTCAGACTGGACCGATCAACTTTTAAGAAAATTGTACTATCGCACGTTATCCACCATTGAAAACGGTGAGTTAGCTACTGAACAGGCAACAAAAATCGTTGAGAAAAAAAAGCAGGGTGTTCTGTCAAATGCAAAAGATATGACGCAACAAAATACCATTCTCAACTGTTTCACGCATATGTCTCCAAGGTACTTATTATATTCATCTTCTGATGAAATGTGGTGTCATATTCAAATGTTTGAATCATTGCGCAATCAAAAGGCTGTCATGCGTGTGGCTCATTCTGAAACAGACACTCGCTTGTTGACTGTTTGCGCAAAAGATCGACCTGGATTGTTCTCACTCATTACAGGCATATTGTCTGTCCATAATATTTCCATACTGGATGCGCGTGTTCATACCTGGCAAAATCGGATCGCCCTGGATATTTTCAAAGTCAGTGCCCCCAAAGATCGCATTTATGAAAAGGACTTATGGAACAGAATCGAATACAAACTACAGGAAAGTCTTTCAACCGATCTCGATGTTCAACAGATGCTGGCTGAAAAAACGCAATATCATATCTATAGAAATGGTAAAACCTATCCACCCGCTAAAATACATATTGATAATCAACTGTCAGCCTTTTATTCCATTGTTGAAGTCTTTGCTGTAGATCGTCTGGGACTTTTATTTGGTATCACAGATACCTTGTTTCGCTCCGGGTTGAATATCTATTTCGCCAAAATTGGCACCGATATGGATCAGGTGGTGGATATTTTTTATGTGAAAGACTTAAATGGTCATAAAATTCAATCTCAGGTGCAGATTGATATGCTTAAACAAAAAATTTCTGATGTGATCAATGCTTACAGTATTGAATAATAATATAACGTTAATAAAAAGGAGGATTTTTCAATGAAAAGTAAAATTGTATTTATTTTAGCTTTGATTTCTGGTTTATGTTCATCTTTGGCATGGGCGGATGATGCGACCATTAACAGTGGCGATACCGCCTGGATCATTGTTGCTACAGCCCTGGTCATGATGATGACACCAGCAGGTTTGGCCTTATTTTATGGGGGTATGTCTCGAACAAAAAACTTACTCAATACACTGGCAATGACATTTGTTTCCTATTGCATTGGCAGTATTATCTGGGTGATGTGGGGGTATAGTCTGGCATTTGGTCCGGATATTGGCGGCATGATCGGTGGGTTGGATCATTTATTCATGAATGGAATCACTGTCAACAGTGTTTCAGGGAGCATTCCAACCTTTGTGTTTGCTCTGTTTCAAATGACATTTGCGGGCATTACTGTGGCACTTGTTTTGGGGTCTATTGTGGATCGAATGAAATTTTCCGCATGGATTATTTTTGCCATGCTTTGGATTACATTTGTTTATTGCCCTGTTGCTCATTGGGCCTGGGGTGGCGGATGGATGGGCAATATCGGCGCATTGGATTTTGCCGGTGGGAATGTTGTTCATATCAATGCTGGTGTGGCAGGTCTGGTTTTATCCCTTGTATTGGGTAAACGATTGGGATATGGCAAGGAAGCCATGTTTCCATCCAGTGTAACCCTGACCGCTTTAGGCGCTGCCTTATTATGGTTTGGCTGGTTTGGATTCAATGCAGGAAGTCAACTTGCTGCTGATGGCATTGCAGCATCGGCTTTTTTGGTCACCAACACATCGGCCTCAATGGGAGCAATGGCATGGATGCTAACAGAATGGATTGTCAATCGTAAACCAACTGTGTTAGGAATAGCATCTGGCGCTGTTGCCGGTCTGGTTGCGATCACACCGGCAGCCGGATTTGTCAATCTACCAGCATCTTTGATTATTGGTGCGGTTGCAGGGATGTTTGGTTTTTACAGCGTGGCCGTGCTTAAACATAAAATGGGCTATGATGATTCCCTGGATGCTTTTGGCGTTCATGGCATGTGTGGACTTTGGGGCGCGCTGGCAACTGGAATTTTTGCCAATCCTACCATCAATGAAGCCGGAAAAGGTCTGTTGTATGGAAACCCAGGACAACTATGGATTCAAATCGTTTCTATCGTTGGAACAATTTTGTATTCGGCTGTGGGAACCCTGATCGTCATAGGGATAACAAAACTATTGGCATCGGGTTTGCGTGTCACCAGAGATGAAGAAATGCAAGGATTAGATAACGCACTCCATGGCGAACGCGCATTTGAACTTTAATAAGGAGGAGGATTTACCATGAAAAAAATCGAAGCAATTATTAAACCATATAAACTTGAAGAAGTTAAAGATGCACTGAATGCCATTGGTATTCAAGGCATGACCATCAGTGAGGTCAAAGGTTATGGCCGTCAAAAAGGCCATAAAGAAATATATCGTGGTGCTGAATATATGGTAGACTTTATTCCAAAAGTAAAAATTGAGCTTGTTGTGGCAGCTGATATTGTTGAAAAGGCCATCAATGCTATTATGCAAGCAGCAAATACCAACACCATCGGCGATGGAAAAATCTTTGTTCTTCCGGTAGAGCAGGCCATCCGCGTGAGAACCGGTGAAAAAGGAACGGAAGCCATCTGATATTCAGGTGATGATCATCCAACGGACAGGATGTTCTGTAACGGTAACGCTACAGGACATCCTTTCCTGAAATCCAGCCATGTGCTTTGACAAATAACGGCATCGGTTCGCTCTCTTTGAATTCACTTTATCGTTTTGCAGGCGGAATCCCCGCACCGCAGAATTTGCAGTATACTTTTTCATGTTTTTTATCTGAAGGGACAACCTGATCTCTTTTGCATTTAGGACATGTACGCTTGAGGCCAAAAAGTGTACTGATAATTCCTGACATAAAATAGGGGTTCATATTTTTTTCCTTTATTATAGAAGGACACAGGGACGTTAGCAGGTTCTCATGTAATGGTAAAGAAGAACCTGCTAACGTCCCTGTGTCCTCCTAAAACGTATTCATCACTTCTATAATGTTTTCAGAAGACCCAAGCATAAAAAGGACATCGTTTAAAAGAAGCGTTGTTTCTGCTCCAGGGTTTGACAATATCTGTGTGCCTCGTCTTATTGCCACGACAGAAACCTTATAGCGTTTTCTAAGTTCAACCTGAGCAAGATTTTTTTCAATAAATGCTGATCCTTCAACGATCCGAAAGGTACTGATCTCAATATCATGCAAATGAAGTTTTACATCCCAAAGCGATGCTGATGTTTTAGAAATACTACGAAACATTTCGTATCCATCAGCTCGTACCTCTTTCAGGAGTTTTTCAATTTCATCTTTTGGAATAAGGTATTTTATCAACACCCGGGTAAAAATCTCAATGGATGTTTCAAATTCTTCGGGAATGACCTCGTTAGCGCCTAATTCATATAATGGTTTCATCTCTTGAAGAAATCGACTCCGAACAATGAGATGAACCTTTGGATTCAGCCGCCGAATAATTTCGGTAATTCTTCGAGTGGATGCTGGGTCATTAATTGCCGCTACGACAACGCGGGCATCTTTAATATTTGCGTGTTGAAGAACACTCTCTTGAGTTGAATCACCATAATGAATAGGTTCTCCCCTGGTCTGTTCAAGTCTTACTGTTTCGGGGTTCATTTCAATGATTGCATAAGGAATACCGGATACGCGAGCAGCACGAGCGACATTTTTTCCATTGACACCAAAGCCAATGATAATGAGATGATCTTTCTTACGGGTAACGCTTACCTCTGAAACAGGATAAAATCCCGATATGAGTTTTTGGGGTAGCGGCAATCCTAAAATCATCTCAGCGATTTTCGGCGACCATGCAATAATAAAGGGCGTTGCCGCCATGCTGAGTATTGAAAAAGCCAGAAATATTTGATAAATATTTCCGGAAAGCAACCCCTGTTCAATACCGGTTCCAGCGAGAATAAATGAGAATTCACCCACCTGCCCCAGTGCAAAGCCTGTTAAAATTGACGTCCGAAAAGGAAAGCCTAATAAAACAGTTACAAAACAAGCAATGAATGACTTTAGAAAAATAACCCCCAGGGCAATCATTGTCATTTTTAGAGGGTGCTGGAAAAGGAAGCCAATATCCAGAAGCATACCAATAGATACAAAAAAGAAACTGGTGAACACATCCCGAAAAGGTAAAATATTTCCAAGAGCCTGATGGCTATATTCTGATTCAGAAATGATCAATCCAGCTAAAAAAGCCCCCAGGGCAAGAGACAGGCCTGCCGTTGCAGTCAGCCATGCAACACCAAGGCAGATGACAACAATGCTCAATAAAAAAATTTCTTGATTGCGTGTTTTTGCTATTTGATACAACACCCGGGGAATAATCCATTTCGTGCTAATCAGCACGAGTATGATAATGCCCAAACCTTTGGCCAATAAAACAAGGACAGATTGATCCGCATGACCCGTTTGACCTGCAAGTATTGGGGTCAACAAAATCATGGGAACAATGATAATGTCCTGAAAGATCAATATACCCAGTGTTGTAAGTCCGTGTGGCGTATCAACCTCAGATTTTTCCTGGATAAGCTTGAGAACAATGGCCGTGCTGCTGAGAGAGACAAGAAATCCAATAAAGGCAGCCTTTCCTGAAGAAAACCCAATGCCTTGGCTGATAAAAAATGTGGCCAAAAAAGTTAGCACGACTTGAAGTGACCCACCCATAAGAACAGATTTTTTAATTCGCAACAGCTTCTCAACTGAAAACTCAATGCCTATGGTAAAAAGCAATAATACGATACCGATTTCCGACAGTATTTCTACCTCATGAACCGCCTTCACCAGCCCAAATCCATAAGGCCCGACAAATATTCCGGTAAGAAGAAACCCTACCACCGAAGGTATACGAAATCTATGGCAAATGAAAATAACAACAATTGCCAATCCAAAAATAATGATAATATCATTTAACAAGGGAATTTCCATAAATAATCCTTAGGAATAATTAATTAATTTCAAAAAAATTTTCTGAAAAGTCCAATCTACGTTTGACCCAGCTCTCATATCACTTGATTTTTCAACACGGTGTAACCATAGGATCAGGTAATTTAGGATCAATAGACGTAATTTTATTTCTAAATCTTATTGGTTTAGCTGATTGTAACGTTTTCATCACATAACTCTCTTATTAATTTAAAGAGTTCCGGTTCATTGCGAATTTCATCAAGCATTATTATTCACCGCATATTCTATCGATAAGTTCCATTTTTTCCTCATGCAATTCTTCTGCAACGTCCAAAAAATTGATATCCTCTATGCCCAATTCATCCATTTGAGCATTTTTTACAATGCTGCCATTTTCAGATTCGTCAAAAACTAAAATCTCAATATTTTCAGGAACCAGTTGTTTAGAAAGAATAAGGTTATTCATTTTGTGAAATATATAATTACTATGAGATGTTATCACTATTTTCACATTCATTTTAATTAACTTACTGAAAATTTCCATTAATTTAATTTGAATTTTTGGATGTAAATGTGCTTCTGGTTCTTCAATAAATATCATCGTTTTAATATTATCATTCGAATGAAAGGAGTTTTTTTGTATGCTTTTAGGGATAATATACTTTAAATAAGATACAATAGGAGAAATTTCAGAAACCATTGAGGAAGCCATTGAAATATCAAGACTTATGTCTAAGCCATTGGGTTTATAGTATATTTTTTTGTTATCATCATCAAAAGACACTTCACCTTTTAGAATTTCTTTTTCGATTTCATTAATGATCATGCTAAAATCAGTTTTCTTCTCATTAATTTTTGATTTTGCATTAATTTCAGAAAGGTTTAGAAAATAATCACTTAATGGTTCTGGTATATTGGGTATTTCAAATTTTTTAACAAAAAATCCTCTTTTTTTAGCTAATTCAGCAAATATCTGTGAAAAAGCACTTAAAGCCTGATACAAACCAGATCTTGAGGCTGGTAAATAATAGACATTATCAATATAATTTTTTACTTCTTTTCCAAAAGAGAAAAGGGCCATTTCTGAAAATTCAATAAAATTTGATAAAAGCGTCCGGTTATCATTTGATGAAGTATATAAAACTAAATTTTTATTCCCAGTTTTTAATTTTCGGTGAGTCTTAATCTTCCGTAGAATCACATTTTTATTTAGAGTGACCTTATCTAATAATACAATGTTTTTACTTATTAAAAATGAAATTTCTAATAAGTCAGAATTTAAAATAATTTGGGGCTTATTTTTTGATGAACGATTGTTGAGTTTATCTAAATCATTAAAAGTAGAATAAAAAGAATTAGATAGCCTGTTTGAAAACATTTCCTGAAAACAGTCTTTTAAAAAGTCTTCTAAATGTTGGTTAATAGTATAATCATTCTTTTTTAAATTAGATTTCATACTAATTTTTTTAATATGTTCTTCTTTTCCCTTGATAAATTTGTTAAGAAAAATATTCATATTCATATTCATATTCATATCATTATTAATTTCAATAATATTTTTAATAATGAGATAAACAACAGATATTGAATATGACTTACCAGCATTATTTTTACCAAAAATACCAATAAATGATTTTTCCATGTTAAATTCAAAATTTTTAATTGGACCAAAATTTTTAATACTAATTTTCATTTTTAATCCTTAACTAACTAACAATGATCTTTTAAAATCTTACCCATTATGGTATCCGCATTTAGTCTGAAATAGCACAGTAAATACTTTTTAGCAATTTTGAACAAACATTTATTAAGTAAGCGATCATATGATCGCTTACTTAGGAATGCTCGAAAAATAAGTTCCCCATTTTAAAGTGGAGTCCTAAAGCTTTAGCTTTGGGAGTTACAGAAAAAAACGCATTGAAAATCTAAGGAACTCCCAAAGCTAAAGCTTTAGGACTCCACTATTTATTGAATTAAGGATCGTGTCTCCGAAATTAAAATGGGGAACTTATTGAATAACTATTCCTTAATAGCAATATTAAAATACAGAAACAACTATTGATTTAAACACACATCCTGAATGTTCATTTACTAAAAGCAATTCATTACACATCCGAATTGCCAGGAATATTGTCGCTGATAATCAAAATATAATTGAAAAAGCTTGTGTTGATTTGCAAACAGAGATACAAGTTAAGGGATAACTTTCCATGATAGCGCCAGATTTGGGTTGATTTTGTTCCATAAAAAATTGCAAAAAGTTGAAGGAATAGTTATTCTCAGCCTGTCTTTTGAGTTCAGCGGATAGGATTAAAAAAAATACCGTAAACAAACAATTAATTAAAAAAATTAACGGATTAACAATCATGAAACCCATTGTTGCAATAATTGGACGCCCCAATGTTGGAAAGTCCACGCTGTTCAATCGTATTACTCGAAGTCGTCAATCCATTGTCGATAATTTGCCCGGTGTGACTCGCGACCGAATTTATAAAGATGGTGACTATGATGGAAAACGCTTTACGCTGGTTGACACCGGCGGGATTTCCGATGAAAGTCATGAACAATTTGTTGAAGAAACACGAACTCAAGCCTTGATGGCCATGGATCAGGCAGATGTGATCCTGGTTGTTCTTGATGGCAAGTATGGTATCTCTCCTTTTGATTCAGATATTATCCAAATGCTTCGGGGAGCAGATCGACCGGTTATGTATGCGGTCAATAAAATTGATGGCATTGAGCATGAAAACAAATGTTTGGATTTTTACCAGCTTGGTATTGAAAAGCTTTATCCGGTATCAGCAGAACATGGATATGGTATACGAGATTTGATGGACAATATGATTCTTCATTTTCCAGCGATGGATGAAGATGAGCAGGAAAAAGGGATTCGTCTGGCGGTTGTTGGTCGTCCCAATGCTGGAAAGTCCTCTTTGGTAAACGGTATGTTGGGTCAGGATCGGGTGATGGTCAGTGATATTCCCGGAACCACCCGTGATGCCATTGATACGCACTGTGTCATTGATGGCAAGCCTTATGTTTTAATTGACACAGCCGGTATCCGCCGCAAACAAAAAGTTAAACTGAAAATTGAAAAATTTTCCATTATCAAGGCACTGAGAAGTCTGGATCGATGTGATGTTGCATTGATTGTATTGGATGCCTTTGAAGGTATCACAGAGCAGGATATTCGTATTGCAGGGTATGCTTATGAAAGAAAGTGCGCCTGTATTTTTGTACTGAATAAATGGGATCTTGTTGAAAAAGAACGAAACATTATCAAAAAATTTACTGATGAATTGCGGTATCAGTCCCGATTTTTACCCTTTGCCCCCATCATAACAATTTCCGCAAAAACCCTTCAGCGCGTAAAAAAAATATTTCCAATCATTCAATCGGTCTATCAGCAATATATTACTCAATTGGGAACCGGTCAGATCAACAGGATCATTGAGCAGGCCATTCAAAAAACCCCGCCATCTTTACATCGCGGGCGACCCATCAAATTTATGTACACCACTCAAATCAAACATGCCCCGCCCACGTTTGTTTCTTTTGTGAATTATCCGGATGCTGTCCATTTTTCCTATCATCGGTATTTGTTAAATCAAATCCGTGAAGCCACAGGTCTGGATAAAACCCCGATATTTTTGGAATTTCGAAAAAGGGTCAGACGCATAAAACCACAGTGAATACTCATGAATAAAGAACCCCTCGAGGAACTGGAATGGGCGGATCCTGATCTTTCCCGATCCTTAAAATCAATCATTTTTAATCAGAATCCCCCCATGGATCGGAATATGCGTCAGACAATTGTTGATACCATCTTATGGGGCATGACCATTGAAATTGATCTGGGATATTCTATTTTCAAAGGATATGAAAAAATTATTCCCTCTCAACAGATTCACCTTATCAGTCAATTTCATCAAAAAATAAGATCGTATGCAAAATGGGGTGCTTCATTGGGCATTCTTGTGGCTGATTTATTACCAACAGTGTTATTGGCACAAGATGCTGAACTGACAGACCAGTTTTATCAAACACTTAATAAGCTTCAAGACATTGGACTGTATATTCTTCCCCGACCCTTTCAATCCTTTAATCGTGTTCTGGCTTCTGGTGATTGCGCGGGTGCCTTGCAAATGCTTCGACTTTTTGAAGAAGCATTTGCCAAACATTTGGATTTTCATCAAAGTAAAAATCTTACACAGTTTCTTCCATCATTATGCGAATCCCTTTCCATCAAACATCGAGCCTTTCAACTACACCAACTGATTCGAGTGGTTCGTATGGATATTGAATGGCTGTATGCCTGCGAGACCGGGCTAAAAAATGGACTCCATTCGTTGACTCCCTCAGCCCTTTCTGAATTCATTGAAACAGGGATTCAAAAATATCATTTAAAAAAAGATAAAGGAGCATTATATTTCGCCATTGAATCCGAAGTATCCAGAAATGTTTACGAAAAACTTCAGACAAGTATTTCTCTTGAGTGTGTCCAAAATAAACTGATTCAGTATCTTCACGCGCGCATAGGAACTTATGTGAAAATACGTCCTTTGTCTCAACTGAAAAAAATAAGGATACCATCAGATGATTGTGTTCTCAATAATGGACAATGTATTTATCTGCCGGATATCATAGGACGATGCCCTGAAAAGAATTTCAACCGTTCATTGTATAAACATCTGGTCCGATGGGAAGCCGGACATATTGAATGGGGAACATATGATTTTGATCTGGAAAAATTTTTAGATCGCTATTCAGATATTTCTCCCAGCGTCTTTGATTCACAAGGGTCGGATATGGTCCGATTCCTGAATTATTTTTCCAGGCATATTCTGGCTGAAAACCTATTCACACTATTTGAACATTCACGCATTCGATGGTGTCTCCAACGACATTACCCGGGAATTATTCGAAAAACCCTTCCTGTTCTTCAGGAATGCCTGATACATGACAATACGAACAATCATTCTTTTGATCACTCTCCATTCCAGATGTTATACAATAGACTGGCGCTGGATATGACAACTGCCACTCATCAGTCACCTGTGCTTTACCAACATAAACTGGATGTCATTATTCAGAAATCAACGTATATGCTGGATGATAGATATGCCTCTGTAGAAACAAGCGCAAGACTGGTCTGGATGTATTATTCAGATATTTCAGAAATGATTCAACATGCAACGGCAACGGCATTTATTCAAACACCTTTTGACAGGCATATTCGTGTGGATCTGGCGGAAGAATCAACCGGGAAATGGGATAAAGCGGCACAACGACTTTACCTTTCTTTGAAAAACAAGAAAATTAAAGTATATAAATCTGATATTCGAAAACAATTGATTCGTCAACAGGGGCAGTTAACCGTTGAAAACATACAGCAATTCATCGTTCATGGCAAAACTGGAAACACACTGGATGAACAAGGGCTTATCCGTTTGATATCGCAAGATAATGATATTGAAGTCATTTCAGAAACAGATGATATGGGAATGGCCTTCAAGTATCATGAATGGGATACTGACCTGGGAAGTTACAAGTTAAATTATACCCGTGTTATTCAAAAAGAATTCATGCAGGAATTCAACGAAAAATATGAACAATCGCTGGTCAACCATTCAGGCCTGTTGCGTCATATTCGACGACGATTTGAAATGCTTCGCCCTGAAGGTCATAAAATTCTCAGGCGATGGCTGGAAGGTGATGATTTTGATTATCGGCAGTTATTGCAATATGGCATTGATCGAAAAATTCACAAAACGCCCTCAGAGCGTTTGTATACCAAGCGGGTCAAGGAATATCGAGATGTTGCTGTTTTTCTTCTGGTTGACTTATCTCGATCCACAGCCAATTGTTTGCCCAATACTGAAAAATCTGTTCTTGATATCGAGCGGGATGCCATCGTGCTTTTTTGTGAAGCCTTGAAACGATGCGGAGATCCCTTTGCTATTGCAGGTTTTTCAAGCACAGGGAGACATGCAGTGAGCTATTATGTCATCAAACACATCAATGAACCTCTGACAAATACTGTAAAAAACAAAATTGGTAATATGTCTCCCTGTCGAAGCACACGAATGGGCGCAGCAATTCGACATTCAAATTTTTTGCTTGAGAAAGTTGCCGCTAAAATACGATTGCTGATTGTGTTAAGTGACGGTTTTCCCAATGATACCGGCTATAAACGCGATTATGCCATCAAAGATACCCGAAAGGCGGTCAACGAATCCCGAAGCAAAGGAATTTATGTGCATGGAATAACAGTAAATCTTTCATCAAATGCACGGCTTGACGATTTATACGGAAAAGGAAACCATCACGTTCTTTCAGATGTGACCGAATTGCCCGATCGACTTCCAACGATTTATCATACGTTGACAAAATCTTGTTAGGAAATAAATTAGCCCTGCAAAATTCCTATTAATATTTTCAAAATACTGACCGACGTTTATATTATATATGTTATAAATAAACACATGAAAGTCGATCAATGAAACGTTTTTTCTTCATATTATGTATACTTTTAAGTGTTCAACTGTTGATTCAATCGGTTATGGCTGATTCTGTTCGTAAGCAGCCCCGAATTGTCGGCGGGATTGCGTCTCAAAATGAGGACTGGCCGTTTATGGCCGCAATGGTGAATACTTATGGTGAAGCGCAATGCGGTGGAACACTCATTCATTATAGATGGATTGTCACTGCCGCTCACTGTTTGGAAAACACCTCCGGTGGATGGGTTGCTCCAGGGTTTTTTAAGGTTGTTATTGGCTTAAAGGATCTTTCTCAAAATCAACACGCCTATATTTATGAAATTGAACGAATTATACCGCATCCAGAGTATGATTCCTATCTGGTTGATAATGACATTGCACTTCTTCAATTAAAAACAGAGGTTTCATCCACCTATCCACCCATTGCCGTTTACCAGGGAGATGTTTCAAGTCTGATAGGTACTGTTTTGGGATGGGGAAATACAGTCCTGTACAACCCTGATGACCCTGATAATCCAAGTTATTATCCACGTTATCCTGACCAACTCATGCAGGTCGTTTTACCGGTTGTATCGATGGAACAATGCATTGACTCAACCACCTATCAAATTACAGATAATATGTTTTGTGCAGGCTATACTCAAGGGCAAAAAGATGCCTGTGATGGTGATAGTGGCGGTCCCTTTGTTGTTTATAGTGATCATCAATGGAAACTTGCAGGTATTGTCAGTTGGGGAGAAGGATGCGCATGGCCAGGATATTATGGCTTTTATACCCTCGTGCCTAATTATATCTCATTTATCCAGAATTATGTGCCCTTGAATGAATCTTTTCAAGGCGATATCAACAAGGATGAACAAGTGGATCTCAAAGATGTATTGGCGATAATGAAATATCTTGCAAACAGTACCTCTCAAACGGTTATATTATCTGCACCAATCGAAAGTTGCATAAGTGTTAGCGCACCAATGCCGGCTAAAACAGAATAATACCGTGACAAGATCGTACTCAAAGAGCAATTAATTTTCGCTGAATGCAATTCATATCAACTTGAATATATCCGGAATACGCAATCCTAAGTCAGTTCAAAAACAATAATAATGGCTAACTTCAGGGGTAATTCAAACACCGTTACCGGTGGGACAGGAAATGGAGAGGCCTTCTTGATAGCATTAATGGCTGCCTGATCCAGGAGCGTTGTTCCCGAACTGGATACAATTTGAACATTTTCCACACGACCGCCTTTTTTTATTTCAAAGCCAACTTTTACGCGGCCCTCAATATTTCTGAATTTGGCAGATCGAGGATATTCTTTGTGGCGTTCAATGCTTAATCTTAGCATATCAATATAGTCTCTTTTTGTAATAAAACCACCTGTCTCTGTTACCGGTTGCCAATTCGTCAGTTGTGGGCTGGTAAAATCCGGTGTTTGGGGGACAGATGGGATCTCCATAGGATCCATCAGCGTGTTTGCCAGATATTTTTCAACAGGGTCAACATGCCTTTGGTTCACTGTTCTGTGACTGATATGGCGTGCTTGTGTATGATTGATTTCAGGTATTTTATGCCTTTTTCTTGGACGTGGAATGGAGCGATAATAGGGTTTTGATTCTTCTTTAAGTGTCAATTCAATGTAAGTCATGGAGGTTGCGTTGAACAGATCGTTGATGGGAAATAAAATAACTGCATGAATGCCAATGGATAGGATCATAAAAGTCCATAACATCCAATTGATATTTTTATTGTGTGGATCAAATACTATCAACCTTACCATTCCTTTTCAGTCGCAAGAGAAAGACGTTCTGCACCGGCGGCCTTTGCCATATCCATCACCTTGACTGCTTTGTTCAAAATGACAGATCGATCTGCCTTGATAATCACCAGTTGATCTTTGTTCTGCCCAATCATTTGTTTCAATTCTGTAAAAAGCTGGCTCAAAGATACTTGTTTGTCTGAAAGATAAGCCTGACCATCCTTATCAACATAGACTGTAATGTCTTTCTGGATTTGAGGCGCACCCGATCTTGCCTGGGGCAACTTGATTTTAATGCCCTCATCAATGATAAAATTTGTTGTCAGCAGGAAATAAATCAGAAGCATAAAAACAATATCGATTAATGATGTCAATGGCATCTGCATTTGGTATCGTTGTTTTTTTTTTGTGTGAACAAGCACGGGTAAGCTCCTATTTTAGTGAAATACTTTTCATAAATGTTACCGCACCCTTTTGAAGTCGGGCTTCATATTTATCAATTCTTGCAATCAAATAGCTGTGTGCAACCATTGTCGGTAATGCCACTGCAAGTCCCAATGCGGTGGTAAGCATGGCCTCCCATATTCCGCCAGCTAAAACTGCGGCATTGACCTTTCCACCCATTTGTTGAATGACCATAAAGGCTTTAATCATACCGATAACGGTTCCTAAAAGACCCAACAGAGGCGCAATGTTGCCAATTGTTGCCAGGGCCTGTGTATAGGCCGATAAATTTCGTACTTCCTCATCGGTTGCATTGATAATCACCGTTTCAAGCAATTCTCGATCACCATCCTTAATTTCAATGGCCTGAACAAGAATACGACCCATTGGAGAATGACTGTCCCGGGCAAGGGAGAATGCTTTTTGTTCATTTCCATTTTTTAATAGTTCAGCAACTTTTTCTGCAAGGCCAGAGCCTCTGCTCCGCATCAATGCAAATCGAATGAGTCTTTCTGCAAAGATGGCAAGGGTAAACACTGAACATAATAAAATGGGCACCACAAGAATCCCACCTTTTGATATAAATTCGATGATATTACCATCCAAGATAATTACTTCCTTTCAATGTCAATGATTATTAAATTGAGTGTAACCAACATTGACTGCCAAAAAAACTTTTGCTCAGGCACTTTTGGTTACACTATGTCCGAGAACGTGTAGGGGCAGGCACAGGGGCCTGCCCCTACACGTTCTCGGATATAGGTTTTTTGTCAAGATTGAAATACAATATCTGCAATACCATCAAAATCAATGTCTTTTTTTCGATGAATCATTGTTTCTGAGGCATCGTACATTTCCCATATATCTGGTTTTCCATCGTAATTGGAATCCTCTTCAACCGAAACGATTCGACCCTCCTGATAGTAAAACCAGATATCGGGCGAATGATCATTGTTGGTGTCTTTTTCTGCTCTTACCGGCAACTCAGAATCGTCATAATACCATGTAAGATCTAACTTTCCAGAATGGGCTTCGTCCTCAATACTTTTTATTAAATGACCGGCTTCATTATAATATTCGATATAATCAACCTGATGATCATAATCTTCATCCATCTCTTTTTGTCTTAATATACCATCGGTATAGTAATAATAAAAATCTTCGTGACCATCCTGATTGAAATCCTGTTTCATCACCATAGACCATTGTGGATATGTGAAATCCTGACAGGTTTCAAAAAAACCATCATTATCCGAATCTTTCATTTGTTTTTGTTTTTTATTATTTTTATAAAAAATTTCCAGATCAATGTGTCCATCATGATTTTCATCTTTTGTCAGTTTTGTCAGTTGATTGTCTTTGTAATACTGCCATGTATCGATGGTGCCATTACCGGTTGAATCTATTTCAACGCGTTCTTTGGTTTCATTTGAATTAAAATAAATATTCATTTCAGGTTTTTGGGTTACTTTGTGAAGTGTTGTCTGGAGATACATTTTATTGTTTTTAAAATAGCTCATGGTTTCAAAAAAATTATCCAGATTATGATCATCAACAATTTTTTGTAAGTGTCCGTTAACAAATTCTTTTTTTCGATCAATTTGTCCTTTGTATCGGGTATCCTCCTGTATTTCTTTTATTTGTTCATCATTATCATAATCGCAGAAAAAATCCAGTTTTCCATCATGGTTCATATCTTTTGTTCTCTGCTTTAATTTCCCCTGATGATACGTCAAAAAATCATCAAACAGACCATCAAAATTCGTATCCAGTTTATTTTCTGAAACCATTGAATTTTCAAACACAGTGATTTGATCGGGTGTTGTGTCCAAATTCATATCTTTTTCCTGTTTAATGATTTGACCGTGTTCATAATATCGAAACACTTCATGCTTACCATCCATATCATGATCATGCATGCTTTTTTCAGGAAGTCCCTGCTCATTATAATACACAAGAGTTTCAAAGATGTGATCTTCATTCTTATCCAGTTTTCGCTCAACAGGCCGGAGATCTTTAAAGGTGATCCATTCATTCATTTTGCCATTTTCATCAGGATCTGAGGTTTTCAAAATCAGCACGCCATCTTTAAAATCAAAAAACGAATCAAATTGACCACTTCCTGATGTGTCTTTTTTCATGAACAGTGGTTTTTCATTTTTGTCAAACAGCGTGATCTGATCAATATGATCCTGCCCGTTGATACGTTCCTGTCGAACCCTTTTTCCATTTTCCAGATAGTCCCGACAATCGATGTGTCCATCAAAATCACGATCCTCTTCTATACGAACCACCTGACCCTTTTGATAATACTGGAATCGATTAAAAACACCATCATGGTTACTGTCAATTTTAAGGCTTTGAATCGTATGATTGGTATCAAAACAGGCGATCTGATCAATTTTGCCATTTTTCAGGGTATCTTTTTGAATACAGTTGTCCTGATTACTGGCCATTGACGTATCGTAAAGGACTGTTCCTAAAAATAGTTGAAAAAGAACAAACCATAATAAAATGCTGCCTGATGGCAATGATATTTTAGAAAAGGTGTTGCTGTGCATTATGTATTCCTTCCAGTCCTTCGGGGTATGTCTTGATTAAGATGTGGCCCATCATTATCTGGCCTGTCGATATTGATCAACCAATCGGGGCATTTCCTCCACCATATATAGCGGCAATGATAAGAGATCAAATGATACCATCTCCTTTCCAGTTTTGGTTATTGTTTGATGCTGAATATTTTGTAATGATGGCATATTCAGATCAAACCGAACTGCAAAAGGCAACTTTTTCTGAGCAATAAATTGTTGGAGCGATTTTAATGAGCCGCTTTTGCCTGACTTGACCTCCACAGGAACAATCAAATTGCCTTGGGATATCACATAATCCAGTTCGGCATTTGATACTTTTTTTTCACGTAGCCAGTAACATAAGCGTGGTGGCATATGGTTAAGCAAAATAAGGTGTTGACCGATAAATTGTTCTGCCAAAGGCCCCTCATTGACAAGCTGTGTATCTATCAATGACTGAATTGTAATCCAGTCATTCCCACAAATATGATTCACAATACCAATATCCATAAAAATGAGCTTGTATATCCTTTCTTCGATATCTGCATATAATGGAATACCCGCACAAGGGCTATGATATACTTTATGACATATCCGTGCTTTCTCAAAAAGATCAAGAATGGCTTTGATCGTGTTTGCTCTATACTCCTGAGAAATATTGCTATATTTGACTTTGGTGCATATGTACCGGGGAATATAGCGAAAGACCCGCTGCATGAGGGCCAGTTCATTTTTTTGTGCATATTTTGAAAAATCGTCTTGATACGTTTCAACAATAGAGCGATGAATATCAAAGACATCTGTCAAAGACTCAGATTCTTGATACATCATGACAGCTTCAGGCATACCGCCGGTAAACATATATTCACGCTGCCTTGCTAACAATTTTTTGTGGGATTGAATTGAAAAATTCGTGTTTAAATCATATGACGCAATATTTTCATTTAGAACAGGATCAACAGCATTTAAAAATTCTTTAAATGTCATTGGACCTATATGGGTATATTCAAGCCGGCCCACAGGCATTGAAAACTTCTGATTGGAAAGAGAAAATTCTAACAAGGAACCTGCACTGATAACTGCGATATGTTTTTTTTGTTCATAAAAGTAACGTAAAGCAGCAATTGCATGAGGAGTGGCCTGAATTTCATCTAAAAATAACAACATGCCTGGTTGTTGTATGTTTGCGCCAACCAATGCCTCAATTTCTTGAATAATTCTTTCTATATTCAGTGTTTGAAAAATCTTATCCATGTCCATGTGTTGTTCAAGATTTATTTCATGCAATACGATATTGTTTTTTAAAGCAAATTGACGTACTAACGTGGATTTGCCGACCTGTCTGGCACCTCTTAATACCAGTGGCTTTCTATTTTTTTTATGGTACCATTGTTTTAATTTTTTTTCTGAAAATCTTTCCAGCATGCAAAACACCCCCCTTTTTCAATATTTTTTATACAAAAAAAAGGGGGTGTTTGCAATAATTACTTTTAACCAGGCGAGTTATATTTCAATAAACCATCTCTAAATAGAAGCCAATGGTTTGCCCGGGAGATGGGAATCCATATTCCTCCTGGTAGGTTTCATCAAATAAATTTTCAACAGCCAGGGTAAACGTTCCTTTTAACGGATTCAGTTGAACCGGAAATTTAAACGATACGTCAAGGGTTACAAAATCATCAAGTTCCTGAAGCGTAACCGTGCTGCCCATAGGAATGCCATCAGGGGATGCGTTTGTGCCATATGGAACAACGGTTTTGTCCACCCAACGCAGGTTGAGTTCAGCCTTAATGTTCTCTTTGAACAAATAACTGAACCCGGCATTCACTTTTTTTTCGGGTAGTTCAGAAAGGCTTGAATCCAGATGATTACTGGCATCCAGAACATCACCATACTTTTTTGTTTTTTGATATGTAAAGCTGCTGAAACAGGAGACAGTATCGCTTACATATCCTTTCAGATCAACCTCTATTCCATGAAAATCAACATGGTCGATATTATAAACCAGCCGACTGGGGGAATATCCAAATATCCATCGAATATAATCATCCACATGATAATAATAGGCATTTGTCTGGATCGATAAAACATCCCTGATCTTGTAAGAAAAACCCAACTCATACTGCATGGCATCTTCATAGGTTAACGCATTCCTGATGACAGTGCTGCGCGGGTCCATTTCAGGTTGATAACCGCCATAATACCAGTAAAAAGCAGGATCATCAGGGAATCTTGTGGCTCTGGCCATTCTGCCATGAAAAGACATATCTGGCAGGGGATGATAAGTAATACTGAGTTTCGGTAAAATTGAGGTTTCATCAAATTCAACATCTTTTTGAATAAAATTCAATGGCTTGCCATTGGTATAGGCTTGTGCGGTATCAGCCGTGCGATCCCCTTTATAGATTTCATATCTGAGACCGGCATATATATCGAGTGTTTCAGATAATTTCCATTGATCATCCACATATATTCCATATCGCTTTGTTGAATCCCATTCATCAAGCCCATCTTTCAACGGTTTGTAGTAGTTATTTACTGTAAATGTATTATCTGTGCCACCATATCCCTGGTAATTTCCAGAAAATCCCAGCCCTGCGGTGTGCCTGTCACTGGTTTTGTTTAGGTCAAAACGCCACCCCCAGGATCTGTCTGGTGTAGCTTCTCTTTCAAGGATTTTTTGATTGTCAAGACAATCAAACAGTGTTTCCTGTCGATCTTCAGTGTTAAAAAACACATTTGCTTTGACTGCCAGTGTATGGATTAAATATTGGTATGAAAGGTCCATTTCATATCGTTTTTTGATAAAATGGCTGTCATCTCCATGACCATGACCATTGATAAAGTTAATTCCAGGCCCAGTGAGATACGTGCCAATACTTTCCGGAAATTTTGGATCATAGGTATCGTTCATGATAGTGTTTTCTACCGGCATATTGAATTCACCATCTGAATACCGAGCATTTATTTTGATTTCCTGATTTTCCAATGAAAGCAATGAAAGTTTCAAACTAAAATCATTTCTGTCTACCTGACTGTTTCTTAAGTGTCCATCGGTTTGATTGTGGCCGGTCATGAAACACAGGTGATAAGTATCATTTAAATATGATACCGTTGTCCCTGCATTGTAGGTTTGATATCGTTTATATCCCGAATAAAGATTGATGTGTGACCCTGTTTTAGGTTTAGCAGGTATCATATTAATTGTACCGCCAAGGGTATTTCCCTGTTTTGCGCTAAAAGCGCCTTTGCTGACCTCGATGTCTTCAAACTCAAGCAGGGACAACGATGACCAGTCCACAAAATAGCCGCCCATCACACCGGTTCCATTTAATGTTCTGCCATCAAGCAAAATTTCACTGCGTCTTTCATCCAGGCCTCGAATTTTTACCTGACTGTTTTTAGGCGTTAAAATGGACCGGCGTTGAACATCAAGGCCCGAGGTGTTTTTTAAAACATCAGGAACAGAAACATTTCCTGGTTTATCCAAAGAAATAATTTGCGTACTGATTTCTTTGGAATTTTCACGAGTGGCACGGACTGTTATTTCATCAATCATGTGAATATCATCTGCAAATACAGATAAGACTGAAAAAATGGGTAAAAAAGAAATAAAAAGATAGTGCAAGACTTTCATCAAATAACCTCCTGTGTATTATTAATGACCTATTCGGGAACAACAACCGGATAGCCATTATGGTCATAAATACTCACTGCAACACCATAAATATCTGATATCAAATCTTTTGTTATTGACGTTCTATCACAACAGGCACTCATTTTACCGTGTTTGAGAAAGACAAAACGATCTGCATATCTTAATGCCATGTTAATATCATGCATCGTGATAATGGCTGAAACAGTGTGTTCTTTAATAACGGTTTGTAACAGTTTAAGAATTTCAATTTGATTTTTTAAATCAAGACTGCTTGTTGGTTCATCCAACAAAAGAATTTCAGGCTCCTGAACAATCGCTCGTGCAATGCTGACTTTCTGACGTTCACCGCCGCTCATTTCATCAATATATCTGAGCGTTAGTTTTTGGAGGTTCAATTGTTTGATAACTGCATTGACAATACTTAAATCCTGTGCAGATATCCCCCATTTCATATGGGGCATTCTTCCCAGTAAGATGGCATCGAAGGCTGTTAATCGGCTACTTTCCGAGTATTGGGCAACATAGCCAATTTTTTTGGCAACCTCTTTGAGTGAAAGGGTTGAGAGATCCTGCCCCTTTACCATCACCACGCCTGATTTGGGTTTTATGATCGCATTGATACATCGCAACAGGGTGGTTTTTCCAACACCATTGGGGCCCATAATGGCAAGAATTTCTTTGGGATGGACATGAAAAGAAATATCTTTTAAAACGTTTTCACTGCGATAGTCAAAACGTAAATCTTTGACATCTAACATCATCGCCGGTAGCCTTTTACAATAAGATAAATAAACACAGGCGCTCCTAAAAAGGATGTAATGATCGCCACCGGTAAGGTATGCGGCGCAATCAAAAGGCGTGCTGTTGTATCAGAAGAGATAAGCAATATGGAACCGGCAATACATGACCCGGGAATAAGAAAACGATGATCATCACCAATCAGCCGTCGGGTCATATGCGGACAAACCAGTCCGATAAAACCGATAATACCCAATAATGCGACAATAATGGATGTCATCACCGATGCAACCAGCATTCCTGCAATGCGGACACGTTTTACATTAACTCCCAATCCTTTAGCCGTTTCATCTCCTGCATCGATGGCATTATAATTCCATCGATTAAAGAAAAAATAGACCATTGAAACAAGCAAGACACTACTGATTAAAGCCAGTTCACTCCAGCTTGCCCGTGCTGTATCCCCAAACGTCCAGAACACCATTGATGCTAACTGAATATCATCAGCAAAAAATTGAAGAAATAATGTTGCCGCCATAAAAATCCACCCCATAGCCACCCCGCTTAACACCATGACTTCAGGAGAGGTTCTTCGCAAGCTTGAAATAATTAACACCACACCGGTTGATATCAGACAAAAAACAAATGCAGAAAGGGTTGTTGTGTAAGGATTTGATATGATAATCGCTCCTGGCCCTGAAGCTTTCATGACACCTGTTTTTAAGAACATAACTGAAAACGCAGCGCCAAAGGCAGCAGCATGAGATAAGCCCAAGGTTATGGGGGATGCCAGAGGATTTCTCAATACAGATTGCATGACAACACCTGAAACAGCAAGGCCCGCGCCAGCCACAATTGCTGTCAGCGATTGTGGCAGTCGGATATTCCAGATAATAATGTCTGATTTTGTCGAGATTGTTTTGCCGACCAACGTATAAAGAACCTCTGTAATGGGGATACTGACAGCGCCAAGTGAAATGGATATGATCAGCAACACAATAGAAAGGCTGATGCCAATGATGATGTAGGTTATTTTCTTACCGATGTATTGTTTATATTCTTGTGGAAATTCCTGATCTGACAGATGCATTGGGCTATCCCTCGATTATTTTTTGAAAGACCATATTGTGAAGCATTGCATTCATTTGCTTAAAAACAGTTTTGCCTAAAAGAAAGGAATAGATCTCATCTGCTTTTTGAAAGACATCAACATCATTAAAGCGATCAGGATAGAGTAATTTCCCCACAAAATATGCATTGGCCATGATGGAACCCAAATTTTGTGCATAACCATTATATGGCAAGACCCCATAAACCTTTCCTGTTTGAACCGCTGTCATATTGAGGTATGCGGGGTCATTTTTTAGCTCATATAAAACGTTACGATCAGGATCAGCTGCCAGGCTTGCAAGATCAATAAATATAAATTTAGGGTTCCAATCAATCAGTTTTTCTTTGGCAATGGATGAATGGGATAAATGCTTACTGATGTCATCACAGGCCACATTATTCGATTGTGTAAATAAAAAAGGAGGGTAAAGCGGTTCTGTGGATTGAAAATTTTGAAGTCCCTTATAGGATACTCCTCCAACATAGCACGAATGCCTGTTATCAATGCCCTGTGTTCTTATTTTCAGGTCATTGATCAATCCATCAAAAAATACGATAATGTCTTTTGCGCGTTGTTGTTTATCTAAAATGGTTCCCATTACATGAATGGATTGGTACAATTCAGATCGATAATTGCTTAAATTTCCATAATTCAAAGTAATTACAGGGATTCCTGTTTTATTTTGTAATTCTTCAGGATGATATCCCATATCTGCAAATGTTTTAAAAATGATTTCTGGCTGAGGCTCAAGAAAAACGATTTTTTCAGGGTTGTCATTTCCTCTGTATTCGCCAAAAATTGGGTATTGTTTGAATTGTGGATTTGACAGAGCATAAGGACGAGCATCAAAAGCAGTCTTTTGTGTTTCAATGGTATCAACCGCAACAATTTTATCCTGAGCCTGAAGATACGTTAATAACCGCAATGCACCAGCGCCTGAACAAATCACATGCGCCGGCGTTTTCTGAAGCGTTACATTTCTGCCCATGCTGTCGGTAATCCTTAGCATTTTAGCATCGAGACCAGCAGTTATAAAAAAACAAAAGATCAGAAGCATTTTAAAAACGCTGATTTTTTTTATTGATTTCATTATCATGCGCTTTCCTGGCAAGCTCTGCATATGTGATTTTCATTCATTTTTGAAGGCATCACCGGCTCATTACACCCCTTGCAGAGTTGGGATTTTTCAATCCTGGCCTTATTCGGTATAGGAATGGAAACAGCATGAATCGTAAAAAGTTCCTCAATGGGCCTTTGTAATACATCCATACTTCTTGCAGCGTGAAGGGTCTGAAATTTATTGCGATCTTCATCGCTGGCAGTATCCTTGACAATGGCATTGATCAATTTAAAATGTTCATCAGAAATATCTAATGCATTATGTTTAAGGGATAAGCGAACCCCATTGCCTGTTTTTCTGCTAAAAAAGGTAAAGGCTGTTTTTCCATAATCTTTATAAATGAAATTACCTTTGCCAAAAGTGCAACCGGTTAAAACTTGGATGGCATCAGCCCCACAGGCATCTGTTTCTGTGATAGCGACAATTTCTTCATCAACCGATCGGTTGTGTTCATTTAAATAATCCATGCCTGCTTTTGCAGCACGGTATCCCATTGAAAGTCCGGGACATAAATGTCCATGGAATTCAATGCATTTTTTAAAATCTTTGCTTTCAAGTATTTCTTGTGTATTCATGGTTTATCCTTATTGATATCATTGTGTTTGAGCAAAAAAAAAAAGCCAGAAAGTTTGACACTATAGAAATATACACTTTTCTAAGTGGTCAAAACCTTCTGGCTTATATTATTGTTTTTTTAAATTTTTTAGAAACTTTGATGCAAACGACTTCTTGTCGTCTATTGAATTTCTGAGGCTAATATAATGAATGAAATAATATGTCAAGTAATAAAAAGAAAGGGTCCAAGTCTGCTCTTGACTCTTTTGCCAGTCAAGGAGCAGGGAGTCTTGAAAAAGAAAGAGTCAAGGGCAGATTTGCCCCCTTTCCTTTTCTTTCCTTAAAAATTCTAAAATTTTTTTCACTGTATCTTGACGTAAAAAAAAAATGCATTAAATTAGTATAAAAGGGAGCAGGAATAATACAACATACTGATTATAAATATAAAATAAAAAAAACTAAAGTATTCGGTATTGACGAAACAAAAAAAATGATTAACTGTTTTAAACAATTATGATTCACATAAATAATAATTGTTTACAGCAATTACTTTTAAATAATTTTGAAAGGAGGTGCTACCATGTTTGAAACAATGCCTTGGAAAAAATCAAAACCATCGGTATCGAATAGGGATAACAGTGTCGATTTGTTCAGAAAACAAGCAGATTCGCTGCTCAATCGTTTCTTTGACAGGTCTGATTGGGGGGAAAGTTTACAGCCCAGGGTGGATGTGATTGAGAAAAAGAAAACCTTTGAAATAAAAGCAGAAATCCCTGGTATTGATGTGGATGATTTGGATATTTCTTTAAATGGTCATTTTTTGACCATTTCAGGGACGAAAAAACATGAATCCGAAAGTTCAAAAGACAATTACTACCATATGGAACGATCCTATGGGAGTTTTTCGAGAACCATTCACCTTCCGGCAGAGGTTGAAGAATCCGATGTGGACGCCTCATATAAAAAAGGCGTGTTGAATATTGAACTCAAAAAAGCCAAATCCGGAAAAAGTAAACGTATTGAAATAAAATCTAATTAAAGATACAGGAGGTGACATTATGCCATTAACAAGACTATTTCATCCAACAGGTTATAACAGGGTTTATCACTATGATCTTTTACAAAATGAAATGAACCGGTTGTTTGACAGCTTTTTTGGCAGTCAAACGCCTGCAAGACGCGCTGGATTTCCGGCCCTGAATGTATCTCAAGACAATGATAATCTTTACGTGAATGCAGAATTACCCGGCATCGATGTAAAAGATATTGAAATCAATGTAGATTCAGATTCACTGCACATCAAAGGGGAGCGGAAAATTGCCGAAGCTGACAAAAACGTACGCTATCATCGTCAGGAACGAGGGAGTGGCCAGTTCAGTCGGACCATTCATCTACCTTTCCCTGTAAACACGGAAAAAGTTGGCGCGGAAATAAAATCAGGGGTATTGACCATCACCCTGCCAAAAGCAGATGAAGCCAAACCGCAAAAAATAAATATTAAAACCGTGTAAGGAGGTGTATCATGGCAGAAAAAGGATTGACTGTAGATAAAAAAGAAGTCCAAAACCCACAAGAATTTACTCAGGAGGGACCCGTTTTTACCCCTAATGTGGACATCTACGAAACAGAGGAACAGCTCACGTTGATTGCAGACATTCCAGGTGTCAACAAAGAGGATCTGGAGATTGACCTCAATGAAAATACATTGACCATCTATGCACGCGTAAAAAAAGAAGGCCTTCCGGGAACACCCATATATAAGGAATATGAATATGGGGATTATAAACGCAGCTTTACGATCTCCAATGTCATTGACCAGGGGAAAATTGAGGCGGAACTCAAAAATGGGGTGTTGCGAATTGTTTTGCCAAAAGCGGAAACAGCCAAACCCAGAAAAATTGAAATCCGCTCATAGCCAGCCTGTCAGCAATTAATTAACTCTTAAACCCATTCAGCGGGTTGAACAACCCGCTGAATGGGATATCTTGTCTAAAAAGCAGTATGAAGATCATTCACAATCAGATCGATTGCCAGGGGGGATATGCTGTGGGTAAGATTGGTGTTGTCAGAAAAAATTTCAAATGTTCCCTTTTGTAAGTGTTGAACGCGTGTTTTTAAAGGTTGATAATAGGTTTGGTAAGTGGTTCCATTGAAACAGCAGGGATCATGGGCATTTAATATTTGCATTTGTTTTCGGTTGAATCCAAAAGCGCCCATGATATATAATTCTAAATAATTTGCAATGCGATATATCTCAGGAATCGTTTGTTCATAATCGCCCCAGTTTGTCGGATTGTCAGATCGCAAATAGATGGGCAATGTCCCTGCGACAGGGTAACTTCGAAGGATGCGAGGATCAAGCGCCGCAATCAGTGTACTGGTCCACCCCCCGCCGGAAATACCCAGCATGGCAATATTGGTAAAACCCAATACCTCTGCTGTATTAATCACTTCAATGACCGGTGTTAAAAAATATTGAACCGGATGACCTTTTTCAGGTAACAACATTTTGAAATGATCATGATCAGTCAATCTAAATTTTCCAAAACGATTCAAATAAACAATCGGCTGATTATTCATCCCTAAAAGAGGCATGGAAAAACCGGCAACGGCATAGCCTTCCATCAATAATCGCTGGATGATCTTCTGACCTGAAATAAAATCACCCTCATGCCCTTGATGATACATCACAATCGTTGATGTGGGATGATGCGGCATAAAAATATAGACGATAGAATTAAGACCATAATCCATACGAACGGTCAGCCGATGAATGGTCTTGATTTCTTTGATGGATTGATAGCGGGTATCAAGGATATCTTTTTCAATGCTGTAAGGGATCGTTGATGGTAGTGATGATTGCCCCCATATTTTATTGATTAATTCATGGCGTTTGGTTTGAATATCCTGAGGGCTGTGAATGTCCATCAATGCGTCAACATCTGTTGTTTTAGGCAAAAAAGACTGGATAATCGTTTGATAAACAGCAATATCTTTTTGGTAAGCTTGCCTTTCAAGGCTTAGCCATATGACTTGACCAACACAGATCAATATTGCGATGATCACAACGCCTGCCACATATTTGCTTGACAATACTTTCATTTGCGGTTTTATTTTGTACCCGATCGATATTGCAAGCGTTTTTCCTGTGTTTCCAGAAGTTTCCACATGACAACCGGAATATCTAAAAGAATTTTACCCGGAATAAAATAGACCTTTGAGGGTTTGGATGCATACACAGAAAAGGTAAGCACGCCTTCTTTCAGTATGGTTTCTTCCCGACAAAAATTACCAGGTGACAGTGTCTCAATGAGTGTTGCGCCGGAACGGATGATCAACTCTCCTTCAACAAGCAGGATAAGGATTTGATCACCCTTATCTGGAATAATTTCTCCGGAAACAAAGGATCGAAGAGTAATATTTTGCGCAATTTTGTTTTGAACGGGATAGGTGACCATATCGCCAAATAGCCATGTATCCTGAAGAAAATCAATGCTTTTTTGCATGGCAGAAATGTCGTCATACAGTTGATTTCTTCTGACAAATTCTGCATAGAGATTGACAGGAATTTCAAGGGCCCAAACATAACTGCATGCAGAATAGGTTTCACTGGATGGTTTTTCTTTATAGCCTGACAGTTCACCAATCAATGAACCAGCATACAGAATTTGTTGAACATCTTTTTCAGAACGAATCATTTCAATGGTGCCGGTCAGGATCAGGTAAATATTGGGGTTGGGAACCCCTTGTTTGACCAGAATGGTTCCGGCATTGAAAGAGATAACCTGGCAATTCAGTAAAATTCGGAGTTCTGCAATGGGAGCTGATGGAAAATAAGCATGCAAGTACCGAAATGCATATCGCATGGTATGATCCTGATTGGTAGAAATCAACACATCCACCATGCCAAAAGGCGCCCGGGATCCAATTTCTTTTTCTTTGTTTGAAAAATTCATGGCCGTATGAGACAAAATAATTTTTTCCGACTGGTCATTTTTAAAATCTTCTGCTTTCCCATGAATCAACCCGCCGCCCACATCGATCTTTTTCAAATTTGCCGGTTTGAGATATTCTTTATAAACAGAACCAAAAAACGAATGACTGATACCATTGACCTTTGGATTTGACGTGACCATGCCTCTGAGTACATCAAAGGATGTCAAATCTGCAAAATGGGCGTAGGTGCGATATCCACCATCCCAAATGGCTCTGAATGTAAAAATGCTGGTTTCAACAGGATGGGGTGAAAAAATAGGCCGAACTTCCAGGCCTTCGACATTGTTCCACTTATTGGATTCAAGCTCATGAACATCAAAATATTGATCCAATCGGTCTGAATCCCAGGACATCAAACTTCCCAATTTTTTAGCAACAGATGCACGCACCAGACGAGTGGCATAATACTTGATACGATGATCTCCCCGAATCAATGTGGTCAGTCCAGCAAAATGATCATCATGGGCATGGGTATGAAAGACTCCTTCGATTTCATTGATACTGATCCCTAATGCCGTCAAGGTATGAAGTAAGTTCGGTCCAGCATCAATTAAATAGAGACTCCCCTGAAACATGAGAATACTTGCCATGCTTGGACGATTAATATCCCATCCATCTCCTTGCCCTGAATGAATAACAGCAAAGTATTCACGTTTAATCTGATGAAAACCCAATTCAAAAGGAGCGATGTATTGTTCACTGGGTGTTAAATTCATATCAACGGTGACTGATTCCCCTTTATACATAAATTTATATGTATTAAATCCTGTTCGATGCACAAAGACGTCGTTGCGAATTTCAACAGGATCATTTTCAACAGACAATGTATCCAGCAATGCTTTTGTGGGACGAATGGTATTGAAAGCAAAACGTAATTTTAACCGCATCATATCACGGGCTTCCTGCTGAGTAGCACCGGCATCCATAAGTTCCTGTTCTGAGGCAAGCCCATAATTTCCACGATGAATATAATCCATGTGTGCTAGAATTTGTTCCTCAAGACCGATTAATATGGGTTTGATCCCCGTATTATTGGGATGATTGGGCAAAAGCATTCCCTGTCGATACAGCATCTGAAGCACGGGGAATTCAGCCAAATTAGAAAAATGGCCATTTTGAACCAGAACGTCAGACAATAAAATGGCATTTGGTCCTGACTCAAAACAAACACCATCGCGCTCAATGGTTTTGATTAACCCTGTCCGCATCATATGCTTGACACTATCAGCAGGGCAGGCACACAATACATATAAATTGGCTTCTGGAATACCAATCCAATACACTCCTGAAATAATTTTAATTTTTTCTATTGCTGGCATACATCCTCTTTTCTTGTTACAATTAATTGTTTATCAATAAAGATTAATATGTATTGATTGCAAATATCGCGCCCATGATTAACGAAATCATTCAGAAGAGTTGATTGATCGTTTATTTTATGACTAAAGATATTCCAGCAACCATCAAAATCACCCTGTCTGCGATAGCAGCAATGCGTTGATTGGTATATCCCACAAGATCACGATACATGCGTGCCATAGAATTCTCGGGAACAATACCCAATCCAACCTCATTTGATACAATGATTATGGGGCATTCAACACGGGAAAGGCTTTCAATTAAGGCTGTTACCTGATTTTTAATGACCTGTTCATCCATATTGTTGCACATCAGATTACTCATCCATAAGGTCATGCAATCAATAAGAATCCCCCCTTTGGGGACAGGTAACTGCAAAATGGACTGGTCAATGTCAATGGGACATTCAATGGTGTGCCAGTTCGGTCCGCGTTCTTCTTGATGGTGTTCAATTCTTTGTTGCATTTCATTATCCAATGGTTCACAGGTGGCAATAAAGAATTTTGGATCATGCCAGTTTTGATTGGCGATATTCAGAGCGTAACGGCTTTTTCCACTCCGACAGCCGCCAAGAACAAATTGAATCGATTTCATTGATTACAAGCCCCTCATCTGTTCAGATCTGAGAGCAGATCGGTTCTCGCTGGATAAAATATCATCGATCATTTGAATCATTTGCTGTTTATCTTTTTGAAGGGTTCCTTTGATGGGAAGATAATTCGATGCATGGGTTCCAACAAATTTGAGCGGATCAATGGTGATATTTTCAAAGATGCATTTCATTTCTTTAAGGGTATCCAATGCATCCAGTAATTGAAACGTCCCTTGTTGTAGCTGATGATACAAAACTGTTCCAGGGACAGGTGTAACAGTCAATGCTGCCAGATAATGGGGTTTCATTTCATTGCAGATGTGAGCGGTTGCCAGTGCGTGTTTTTCTGACGCCGGCCCAGGGCCAGCAATGCCTAATAAAACCATTGCTGAAAGATTGATACCGGCCTGAATTAAATGAAGCCCGGCATCGCGCATTTGACTGGCATTCACTCCTTTTTTGATGGATTTCAGCAAATCATCATCGCCGGTTTCAACCCCGAGATAGGCTTTGGTCAGGCCAGCGGCTCGAAGGGCAGAAAGTTCAGAAAGTGATTTTTTTAATGTACTGGTAGGGCCGACATACAGTCCGACATGGCGTAAAGAGGGAAACGTCTGATACAATTCATGCAATAATTCAAGCAGCATATCCGTAGGAAGGATAATAGCATCACCATCACATAAAAAGACTTTTTCCAAATCGCCATAATGATCTTTGGCCATCCGAATATCGGTTTTCAGTTCATCCATCCCCCGTGTCCGAAAGGGTTGATCCTTATACATCCCACAAAACGTGCATTGGTTATGAGAACATCCAATCGTGCATTGCAATAGATAGCTATTGGCTTCACTAAATGGTCTGAAAATGTTTCCTGTGTACCGCATTTATTATCCTTAAAATTAAGTTATATTTATTATAATAATTAATTAACATTAACATAAAGATAACAAAAAATCAAAATCGATGTATCTTGCTGATGAGTTGTTGAATAATTAATTTCCAAATTAGAATAGAAATCTAAAAATTGCGGTGAAAGGTTTTCTTTTTTATGATATCTATTATTTTATAATGAAGCGTCTAATACAATCCTATCAACATATTTTTGTCCAACTTTTAGATAACCTGCTCTACAGCTATTCCATGCTATTGTTTATGCGTAGCAAGTGGGTTGGAAGTGTTTTGCTGTGCACAACGCTGTTTAACCCAAACCTCGCCTTTTCCGGGATTATCTCATGGATGACCACGCTTGTGTTTGCTCGGTTTATTGGTATTCATCAACAAAATCTGGTGTACTCCATCTATACATATAATTCTTTGATTGTTGGTTTTTCCATAGGTTTTTTATTCAAAATTTCTTTTTTATCTGTATTATTGACTGTTGGAACGTCTGTCCTTACTGTGATGCTCAGTTATGCCCTGTTTTCCTTGCTTACCCGTCAAATGAAACTGCCGGTTTTAAATATTCCATTTCTTTTTGTGAGTACGATTATATATCTGGCCTCCATAAAATACAGTTCTTTGTTTGTGGATTTGTTTTATTCCTTTGAAGGGCTGAATATTCCAAACATTCCCCTGTTTGTTCAAGGGCTGTTAAAAACCACCGGTAATCTGGTATTTATGCCCTACGATATTCCTGGCTTATTGATTTTAGTGGTCCTACTTTTTTCTTCGTTTATCGCATTTGGCCTTTTGATCGTTTCTTATTATACGGGTATTTTTTGTCTGGCCCTTTTAAAAGGCAGTTTTCCCCATGCGTATTATAATTTTTCAGCCTTTAATTTTATCTTGATTGGCATTGCATTGGGAAGTATCTTTTTGATTCCATCCAGACGCAGTTATTTTATTGCTGTTACAGGAGTGTTTGTTTCTGTTTTTATTTTGGATGCTGCTTCTGTGGTCTGGTCTTTTTTTCGAATTCCAGTTTTTACATTGCCATTCAATGTGATTGTTTTGTTGTTTATTTATGTTTTGAGAGATATCGGCTATCCCTATATAAATGATTATGTTCAAGATTCACCTGAAAAATCTCTGGCCTTTTATCTGAATTTTTCTCTGCGATTCGATTATATTACCCCCCAGCCCCATCTTCCATTTTTGGGAACTTGGAACGTATATCAAAGTTTTGATGATCAATGGACCCATCAAGGAAATTGGAAATATGCCTATGATTTTGTGATCATGGATGAAAATAATCAAACCTATCAGAATCAAGGCATTGAATTATCCGATTATTACTGTTTTGGAAAACCCGTTCTGTGTCCGGTTGAAGGAACGGTTATCGATGTTTTTAATATGTTGAAAGATTGTCCCATTGGTGCAGTGGATAAACATCATAATTGGGGGAATTATATCATTATTCATTCCATATACGGCTATTATGTGGAACTTTCCCATTTTCAGGAAAAATCCATAAAAGTATCCATTGGCGATACTGTCAAACAGGGAATGGTTCTGGGGAATTGTGGTAATTCAGGATATTCTCCCCAACCCCATATTCACATGCAAATTCAGTATTGGCCACAAATTGGATCCGAAACATCTTTTTTTTATTTTGGCAATTGTATCAATCAGGAACGATGTTTATGTGGCAATCTGGTTCTATACAAAGGTATGCAAGTTGAACCCTTGACATTCTCAAGAAAAAGAAATCAAACGCTCACGTTTATTCTGGATGACAGTTTTTTATATTCTTTCTGTATAAATAACCAAATTATCAGAAATATTCGAATAATCATCAAAATGGATATGTATGGCGCCTATTTTTTTCATATTGAAGGAACGAATGATCGGCTGTATTTTGGTGCTGAGCAACAACGATTTGTTTGTTATCGTTTTGAAGGCAAAAAAGACTCCCCTTTGATCTGTTTGTTTGCTTCGCTTCCCATAATGCCTATAACCATTGACAGGGGAGTCAATTGGACCAGCATTTTGCCTGGAAATATTTTAGGTCATGTCCACCCCTTTCAGTCTTTTTTGCAGTCCATCAATCATCGATTGAATCAGGTTAAAGGGAGGTATCAATTTTCTGAAAACAATCAATCCATCAATGGTGAAATTTTCGTTAACCGGCACCGATTCACAAGCAAAATCATATTTCATGAGATTAAAGGTTTTCAAGAAATTCAATTGAATACGTTAAAAAAACAGTATCTTTTAACACGAATTGAAGACACAACAGCATGAAATATATCTTGAACAAGCCTATACATTTATTTGAAAAAAAATGGTGTAACACACCAGAATGAAAGGAATGCTATAATGATTAGCTGTCGTATTTGCGAAACATACATTGCTCCTTTTATGTCATTTGGCAAAATGCCCATAGCCAATGGATTTTTAACACCAGATACCTATGATTCAGAATATTTTTTTGAACTGGCAGTGGGATATTGCTCCAATTGTCAAATGGTTCAATTGATTGAACAACCTGATCGGACAAAAATGTTTCATGATCAGTATGCTTATTATTCTTCCATTTCAAAAAGAATGCGAGAACATTTTCAAAAAATGGTGGCCGATATTTTTGCGCGTTATCCAGTCTCTGACAATCCATTTATTGTTGAGATTGGCAGCAATGATGGCATACTGCTTCAGAATATTGCCCAAAAAAACATGCATCATCTTGGTGTCGAACCTTCAAAAAATGTCGCACAAGTTGCACAAGACAAAGGCATCCAGACAATTAATGAATTTTTTGATCGTCACGTTGCTCAAAACATTGCCAGTAAACATGGACAGGCTGATATTATTTTTGCTGCCAACGTAATGTGTCATATACCGGACATTCATTCGGTTGTATCCGGCATTAAATACCTGCTGAAACCCAAAGGGATATTTGTTTTTGAAGACCCATATTTACCAGATATTATTGATAAAATATCTTATGATCAAATCTACGATGAACATGTTTTTTATTTTTCTTTGACCTCTCTTTCCCATATTTTTAATTTGTATGACCTTGAAATTATTCATGTCATTCCACAAGATGTCCACGGTGGGTCTATGCGATATGTTGTTGCACAGAAAAATGCATACAGACTATCAGAAGCTCTTGTTCATCAAAAACAAATAGAAGATCAAAAAAAGCTTAATCACGCCAGTACATTTGAGCAACTTCGCCAAAATATTAATGGATCCAAACTTCAGTTAATGGCGCTTTTAAATGATTTACAAAAACAAACAAAACGCGTGATCGGTTATGGCGCAACATCAAAAAGTACAACGGTCATCAATTATTGTGGTATAAACAGTCACCACATTGAATTTATCAGTGATACAACTCCGATAAAACAGGGAAAATTTACCCCTGGAGGACATATTCCTGTAAGGCCATATCAAGCGTTTTCCAATAATTACCCGGATTACGCTTTACTGTTTGCATGGAATCATAAAGCAGAAATCATGGCCAATGAAGACGCTTTTTCTAATTCTGGGGGGAAATGGATTGTATATGTGCCTTCCATTCAAATTTTTTAAAAAGAAATTCAGCAATGCAGTATATCAAAGATACGTATAGACCGTTCTTTCAAGGAAAATCCATCGTTATTACGGGTGCCAGTGGTTATATTGCTTCTAATCTTATCGCTGTGTTAAAAACCGTTCCCTGCAAATTGTTTCTACACTCTCGATCCGCAACAGCCCACAATATAAACCATGATTCTAAAGCTGAAATGCATTATGTCTTCGGTGAATTATGTGACAAATTAATGTGTGAACAGCTTGTAGAAAAAGCTGATATTATTTATCATTTAGCCGGTCAAACCAGTATTTATCAGGCCAATGATGATCCAGAAAAAGATTATATCGCAAATGTTTTGCCCATGCGTCTCTTGTTGGAGGCCTGTCGTAACGTTTCTCAAAAAGTCCATTTCATTTTTACGGGTACATCCACACAGTGTGGCCTTCCCAAATCATTGCCTGTTGATGAATCCCATCCAGATCATCCCATTACCCTGTATGATACACATAAATTAATGGCTGAAAAATATTTATCCTGTTATACAGATCAAAACTGGATAAAGGGGGTTACGTTAAGATTGACAAATATTTATGGCCCGGGCCCAAAAAGCAGCGCATTGGAACGTAATGTTATCAGCCGAATGATTCAATATGCACTTCAGGAAAAACCGCTTACTGTTTATGGTAAAGGAAATTTTATTCGTGATTATTTATTTATTGACGATCTTATAAATGCGCTTTTAATCGTTGCTGTAAACAGCAACAAACTCCGAAAAACGGCCTATGTCTTAGGCTCTGGACAAGGGAATCGGTTGAAAGATACCTTGAATATGATTTCAAAAATAGTATATGAATATACACAACTATCAGCGCCAGTGATTCATATCTCGCCACCTGAATCCCTTCATGCCATCGAATCCCGTAATTTTGTGGCTGGTGTGGATGCTTTTTCAAAAGACACAGGGTGGCATGTCAAAAATGATTTTGAATCCGGTCTTCGGAAAACAATTCGGTTTTTTATCAACATGCAAAAGGAGTCTTTATGAAAACGATAGATGCATCCATAGAAAATTTTTAAAAAAGAAAAAAA
>PEAL01000352.1 GCA_002753725.1 Deltaproteobacteria bacterium | reverse complement strand
TGCCGGTTTACCTGGCCCGCCCGTTGAAGCACGGTATGCATATCAAACCTATCAACCATTACTGGAGTTGATGCCCAATATGGAACCTTTATTAAAACAATTACAAGCTGCACCACCGCCCATTGGTCTGGTTAATGATGACGGCACTTCTGACCGGAATGCATATGCTGTTCACCTGGGATTTCGGTATCAACTGCCCTTACCAAAACTCAAAAATCCAAAACTGGGTGTGGAATATAATTATGCCACAAAATACTGGTTAGGATTCAGTGATGCCAGTGAAGATCCCCTGCATAAGCTAAGCAATCGTGGAAAAGTTTGGGATATTTACTACATTCAACCCGTCAATCGTCAGTTATCCTTTCGTCTGGGATACACGGATGTCTATCAGGACTATGATTTTGGTGTAAGCTTTTATTTTGGTGGGCCACACGAAATTGACCATCATATCAAAAACACCTATTTTTTGATGGATGCCCGATTTTAAAGCCTTCACAGATTGATTTATTCAGGAATAAAATCAGGTGATCGTTTTTCAACGAGTTGAATGGCAGATTCCGGACATCCCACAGCACATTGTCCGCATCCCAGGCACTTATCTTCAAGAACACTGGCATGACCATCTTTGATTTGAATTGCATTGAACCAGCATCTTTCCACACAGGCTTCACATGCAGTACAAACCTCTGTGTCAATTTGCGGAATAAATCGACTGGGATCACACAGTGCAAGACCATCTGAAATCAACAGGGTAAAAGATTGGCAACAACAACCGCAGCAATTACATATAAATGTCCCCACATCGGCTTTGTTCATTGTTACATGTACCAGCCCTGAATTTTCAGCTTTTTCGATAATATCATAGGCCTCAGATTTGGATATTTCTCGTCCTGAGCCTCTTTCAATGGTATATTCAGCACCACGGTTAACTTGTAAACAAACTTCCAGAGGAGCATCGCATTGGCGCATACTTAAACGGCAGGTACAGTTTGTGACAGCAAGTTTTGAGGACAAATCAATAATTTCACGAACATTTTCAGGGGATAAGACTTTCACTTTACCCGTATCAATCGATTTCCCAACAGGGATAACCCTGGTCACAGGCCTAGGTAAGAGTTGTGTCAATAATGGAGCCAGTTTAGGCCATTCTTCTTCCATATAAAGGTGCCAGGCAGTATAAAATTCTTGTGTTGCTTCAGGCCAGGTTAAGCTGGCATCATGAAATTGAACAAGATGTGCCGGGGCTCTCCAATAAACACTGTCATTTTTAACTTTTTTAAATGCAAGACCTTTTCTGAACATATCTTTGAGATCCTGTTCAATATCAGAAATCGGTCGATTTAGTTTTTCACTCATTTCTTGAGGTGTTCCAGGGAGCGAAACAAGAAGTTGTCCCTGATCCTTATTGATCATCAATGCCAGAATTTCAGGCAAATATCGAGAGTCTTTATGAAGCATATTTTCAGCAAATTTTTGGAATGGATGAATTGATTTCGTCATTGGCTCGTCTCCTAAAGTTAATCAATTATTTATTGTGAAAGTCCAAGTCGTTTTAAACCTTCGGGTTTATTTTCTTGTTTTTCTGATGACTTTTCTTGAAATGCTGGTGGTGTTTTTGGTTGTGAGGCGCTTGTTTTGGGTTTGTTCCTGGCTTTATTTTTTCCGTTTGTTTTTTGTGTCGCTTCTGTGTATTCGATACGATGATGATGGATCCCATTCAATATTTTATTAAATTTATTGGCAATTCTGTGAAGATCTTTAAGCGTTAGTTCACAATTGTCCAGTTGCCCATCTGAGAAAATTTTGTTGATCAGACGTTGAACCAGTCCCTGAATCCTTGCAGGCGTTGGATTTTCCAATGCACGAGAGGCCGCTTCAACAACATCTGCAAGCATCACCAAGCCCGCTTCTCTGGTTTGGGGTTTGGGGCCAGGATATCTGAAATCGTCTTCGTTGACAGCATGTTCTCCTTTTTGCTGTTTGGCTTTTTCATAGAAAAAAGAGATCATGCTGCTGCCATGATGTTGTTGAATCGTATCACTGATGGCTTTTCCTAATTTGTGGTTTTTAGCCATTTCAACACCATGTTTGACATGGGAAATAATGATCAGGCTGGACATGGATGGTGCCAGCTTATCATGACGATTCATCCCTCTTTGTTGATTTTCAATAAAATAGAGGGGGTTTTTCATTTTACCAATATCATGATAATACCCACAAACTTTTGCTAAAAGCGGATTTGCACCAATTTCAGAAGCCGCAGCTTCAACCATGCTGCCGACAATCACTGAATGATGATACGTTCCAGGAGCTTCAAGCATGAGACGGTGTAATACAGGTTTATCCAAATTAGCCAGTTCAAGAAGTTTGATGTCCGTTGTATACCCAAAGGTTAATTCCATCAACGGGGTAATGCCTGCGGTGACAATCCCTGCACTTAACCCACCGATATAACTAAATATCCAGTCCCATACCAGCTTACTGAGAAACAGTTCAGAACCGTATGCGCGTAACGCAGTTGTAATGATCATGTTTAGCAGGCCAATTTTAACACCTGCTTTAATAAACACGTTTCGTTCACGGCAACTGCGCAACCAGTAAGCGCCCATTGCGCTATTAATAAAAAAATAAACAAAAAAAGTGAGTTTAGTTTCAAAAAGGATGGCAGAACAAATGGATGCTATCAAAGCAAATGGGACTGCAGCTCGCATCCCCATAAACAGACAGATCGTCATGGAACCGGCGGCAACCGGGATACCAAGAACCATTGATGACAACGATAAAAGGGTAACACCATTTTGAGTAAAAGATTTAGCCAAAGCAATGGATATTTCTGTAATAAAAACAAATAAAATGAGAATCAGGGACATGAACAATAAATTTTTGTTATAATTCAGAGAAATGTCAGGCTCATCCCCAAAATAGATGATATGAAAAACAATCAACAGAATAAACATCATAATTGCCAGGCCAAAACTTTTTGCAATTGTTTTTCCCTTGTTTTCTACATCATTCAAGGCGTTGAGTTTCAACAGTTGCTGCTTGTTGATACGTTCACCCTCCCGCAACAGCATTTCTCCTGATTTAACTTGAAAAAGAATAGGATTGATGGATGCCCAGGCCTGTTCTTTTCGCACTTCTGTTTCACGTTTATTGATGGTAACATTCGGCTGAAGCAATGATTGAACAAGATCGACAATTAATGTGATAATTTCGTAATCCAGATCTTTTAATAAGGGTTGACCAATAATCCAGACCATTGCTTTTGCCTGATCAATGCCATAATACCGTTTGACATCTTTAATCATTTGTTCTTTTTGTGATGCAATATTCTTGACGATAACGCCATTGATTTCTTCTTTGAGTAACAAATTTTTATTGGATACCACCCCGTTGATAAGAAGCGCACGTAAAATTTGTGTTGTTAAGTCTTGAATTTCTTTTGAAAAATGTTCATTAACCATGGTCAGATAATTAGCATCACTGATCTGAATACCTAATTTTTTCAAAAAATCTGCTTTTTTTTCTCTGATGGCTTGCAGAAAAATGGGGTTTTCCATGAGCGGAAGGTCTATATTTTCCGTTTGAGTGTGTGATATCGATTGGGCGATTGCCTGGATGTTGGTTGTGGCTGTCTCCGATTGGGCTTCAGCCGTTTGTGTTTTTTCCTGTGCATTTTTGTGAGCCTGCTGAGCGATTTCTTTTGTTTGCAAATCAATATAATCTCGCATTTCAGAAAATGCATCCTGAATGCGCCGTATCAATTTGAATACCAGCGTATCGTCAAAATCATACACTGTCATAACAGCATCAAGAGATTGTTGTCGCGTTAAATTGGTTGCTTCTTTATCCTCAATCAGTAAATCAACCGGAGCTTTAATATTTCGTTCAGCAACTTCTCCAAGTTCGTAGATATGCTTGGTTAAAACAAGGTTTGGATAAAGCATCAATGTTAAAATAGCAGACAACGCAAGAAGAAGAATCCATCGAGGGTATTCAGAACTAAAAAAATTAATTTTGGATGTTTTTTTTACGAGTCGCATTGTTTTTCATAAGCCTCAATAATGTCAGAAACAAGTTTATGCCGAACAACATCATGTTTATTGAACGTTACAAAACGAATTCCATTAATATGTTTAAGAATCGCTGTCGCCTCAACCAGGCCCGAAGCCCTGTTGTGGGGCAGGTCTATTTGTGTGACATCACCTGTGATCACCGCTTTTGTATGATAGCCCAAACGGGTTAAAAACATTTTCATTTGCTCGGATGTTGTATTTTGTGCTTCATCCAATATGACAAATGAATCGTTTAATGTTCTTCCGCGCATAAAAGCTAAGGGGGCAACTTCAATGGCACCTTTGTGCATTAAATCAGCTACTTTTTCAAAAGGCATCATGTCGTGAAGTGCATCATACAAAGGACGGAGATAAGGGTTGACTTTTTCAGCAAGATCGCCGGGTAAAAATCCCAGGGATTCACCAGCTTCAACGGCTGGACGTGTAAGGACAATACGGTGTATATCATTATTAGATAATGCGGAAACAGCCATCGCCATCGCCAGATACGTTTTACCTGTACCTGCCGGCCCAAGACCAAAAACAATATCGTGTGAACGAATGGATTCAATATATTCTTTCTGATTGATGGAGCGTGGCGTTATAGGATTTTTTTTGGTCGTGATATATACTGATTCCAAAAAAATTTTTTTCAAATCAGTGGTATCATCATGACTGAGAATTCGGATGGCATATTCAACATCACGGGCATATACAGGATAGCTCCGTTGAAGAAGTGCATAAAGTTGATTGATGATATTTGCTGCCAGCTGGGACAAAACAGAATCACCACGAATAATAATACTATTGCCACGGTGATGAATTTTGATATCAAGCGTTTGGGCAATGATATTCAGATGAATATTGTTTTCTCCAAATAATTGTCCCAAAAACTGAACATCTTCAAAATTCAGGATCAATTGTCCCGTTTTTTCAGTAACTGTAATTCCATTCAACGAAAAAGGATGATCCATAAATATTCCAATTAGTTAGCATCTTGCCTGAATATTGAGAGCCATTAATTTTATATTCAGACAGTTTACGAAAAAGACGCCATTATTTCTGAAAATTATGAAATAGAATTATCCGTTTTTTCATATTTATGAAATCTTGTCAAAATAAATCTTTATGCCATCAAAAAGAAGAGCTGTTGTTAAAACGGGTGTTCATTAGAAGGCCAAAGCCTACTTGACACGATCCTTAATTCGATGAATACTGGAGTCCCAAAGCTTTAGCTTTGGGACTCACAGAAAAGTTATTTAATCGTGATTCCTAAGGCACTCCCAAAGCTAAAGCTTTAGGACTCCACCCAAGGGACTTCAAATGGGAAAGTTATTTAATTGTGATTCTTAAGCTAAAATCTAAAAATAATAATTAATATCCACTGTCAACCGATGTTCATCTTTAAAAAACCAAAGCAAGCTGGGTG
>PEAL01000351.1 GCA_002753725.1 Deltaproteobacteria bacterium | reverse complement strand
TAAAGCTTTAGGACTCCACTATTCATCGAATTAAGGATCGTGTCTCCGAAATTAAAATGAGGAACTTATTTTTCGAGCATCCTAAATCAATCTTTCCAAAACTTTCGAAAATATTCAATCCCAAAAAGGAAAAATCAAGCCATGACAGCAACCAACAAAATTTCGGCTTTCGCCCGATTGTTGATAACAATCTTTTTGTTTACTTTTTCGATAATATGCACAGAAACGTGTTTATACGCTGTTATTCCTGAACCAGAAACAATTATATATGGTCAGGTATACAATTTATATCAAAATAACAAAATCGTTATTCCTAATGCGCAGGTGGAGTGGTCTATACGAAAAAAAGGCTCAAGTAATGTCAATACATTCAATTCTGCTGTTGAATGCAGGAAATGTGAGGAATATGCGGATGATGGTCTTTCCTGCAATATGTGCGAGGAATATAATTATTTGCTTAAAATCCCACAAGAGTCTGCTCCGGTTACTGAAGCCCTCCTCAACAATCCAATCCCATTGAATGACAGCAACCAACAGTATGATCTGGTTGAAGTTACTGTTGATGGTATTAAAGCCAATATGCGTTTCCAATCTCAGTTTGGAAATGTACAATCTGAGGATAAACAGGGCAATTTTTTATTGGTCAGCCAGCCCCGAAGATCTCATTATTATAAAATCGATCTGGAACTGATTCTTCCGGTTGCTGATACAGACAATGATCAACTCCCAGATTTCTGGGAAGATCAATATGGATTGGATAAAAATAATCCCCTGGATTCTGAAATAGATACCGATAATGATGGCTGGACGAATCTTACTGAATTCCTGTATGCCACCAATCCTAAACAAAGTAATGTTATTCCAACACTGATTACCAATGAAATTGTTATTATTGAAGGGGCAAAGAGTTTATTTCAACTGAGTATTGCTGATTCCGATACATCATCCGATAATTTAGAAATAAAATTTCTACATATCCCTGAAAATATCCAACTCATTTTTCATGGTGTTTCCGCACCTTTTGCTCATGGTCATATCATAAAGCAAAATGAAAGCATCATATGGACGCATCTGATCAATGGAAATATTATCATCAAATTATTAGATACCTTTGACGAAAAACAGCGCATGTATATCGAATTATTGGATGGTGATCATGATCCCGTAATAACTTATATATGGATTGCTGCCTATCAACCCACAGCGACCAACGCAACCGATGCTGTTTTATGGCTGGATTCTTTTTCGCATGCAAAAGAAAATGAGTCGTCTCTGGTCAAAAGGCTGCTGGATCGTTCGGGTAATGACAATCGTGGAAATTACTATAGTCAATCAGATACTACTCAGGCTTACCAAGAGGCAGATATTAATGTCATTCAAAATGCATCACCTTCTGGAAATCCGGCCATTAACGTCAATGGATATTTTGAATTACCATATGCCACACCTGTTTTTCCAGAGGGCGATGTCACCATTTTTTCGGTTTTTAAAGTCAATTCTGCTGACCATGATCAAACCATTTCAACCGGACCCTTTTTTGAAATTGCTGTGGCCGGCAATCAAGACCCCAGGCATCCAGGTGAATTAAAGGTTTCAGAATCATCTTCCTCTGTGTACAGCAACTTGCGGGTTGACAATCAGTGGGTGATGGCAATGGTGACCCGAAAAAATAACCAAGCCATGATTGATATCAATACCCTGTGGACTGGCGGTCCATTTCAATACGAAGAAATTAACGAACTGGCCAATGACCCTATTGTTGGCGGAAAAAATATATGGAAGTGGAATTTTAATAATCTGGAATGGGATGGCAATGTCAGCGCTGTCATGGATGGTCTGTTTGCTGAAATGCTCGTTTTTGACAAACCATTTTCATATATTCAAAAATGGAAAATTTATGCCCACTTGATGGGTAAATGGTTTGGCCATGTAGTGTGTGATCATTCTCAGGAAACTCGTGATATACAAATCTCAGCCATTACAGGTAAGAACAGTGAGGTCATTCGTCAATTGAGAATTCAGGCTGATCAGGCATGGATGGCCTATAGCGATGCTGTTTTTCAAAATTCAGGCATAGAAAATGCGCTGGCAAACCTGGAATCATTATTACCGGATAACTGGCAGTGGTCAACAACACCGCCTTCAGTTGATGAAGCCTTACAGGCAATCGATACCATCAAATACGACTATGAGCAAGACTTTGTCAGTCGTTATGGAAAAGATTATTCTTATATCATTATCGGTGGAATGGGTGATGATACCCTTATTGGCGGATTTGAAAATGATATCCTCATCGGCGGCAGCGGCGCCAATTCATTGAAAGGCTGTTCAGGAAAAGATATTTTTATTGTTGCTGATGGCGATAAAGTGATTGATTTCAATGTGAAGGATAATGATATTCTTGATATTTCTCACCTCTTGACCAATACCGATCATCCTCTGAATCAATACATTCATTTTGAATTGATCAATGATGCCACAACCGGAGAAGTTCACAGCATCATGAAAATTAATGAAGATGGCACTGGCGATGATTTTGATGATGCCAGCATTTTACTTCATAATGTTATTTTGCGAGACAGAATTGATATTGCTTCACTTTGGGCTTCTGGTAATATTCATGCCGGTGCATCCAGGCCGGAATTAACCGTTTCTCTTTCTGTCATCGATAATCAGGCATCGGAAATCTCAGACAATTATGCAGAAATTCACATTTCTTTTTCAGATGCCAATCTATCTCAAAACCTGACAATTCCACTGGTATTGGAAGGAACAGCAACCCTGGGACAGGATTACCAGTTGCGTGTGCCTGTATGGAATAAAGCAATCAACGCCTATCAATCCATTCTAACGAATCAGAATATTATTGCGGTGAATTTAAAAAAAGGGGATCAAACACTGCCGATTCAGGTCGTTCCTATTGCAGACCATAATGCTGAACCTGTTGAAACGATTGTATTGTCACTCCTTCAAAAAGGCGATTCTTATCAGGTTGCCAATAATGATGTTTCAACCATAGAAATATCCGATGGTCCGGATGAAATATCCATTCAAGCGGTCAATGCAGAAATAATGGAAGGTGTAAATATTGCCGGTACAGTGGTTGTTTCACGAAATGGTTCCATTGACACGACAAAAGATATTCAATTGCTCATTAAAGGCACTGCCGAAAATGGCAGGGACTGTCATTATATTCCATCTGAAATATCCATTCCTTATGGCCTGACACAATCTGTTATTGAGATTGTTCCTTATAAAGACTCAGAAAAAGAAGAAATTGAATTTGTTGAGATTATTGTGGCATCCGGGGATTATAAAATCAAGGGGCCTTCCAGTGCAAGGGTGGGGATTAAAGATTACGAAATGCCTGATGGTGATATTGATCATACCGGTCAGCTTGATTTGAAGGATGTTATCATTGCGTTACAGGTATGTGCTGGAAAGAATGTTACAGGCATTTATGTGGATACAAGTATTGAAAAGAATCATGTGGGGATGAAAGAGGTTTTGTTTATTCTGGATCAAATTTCACAGCCTTAAGAATGAAATAGATTATGACACAATATAATTCATTACATAAAATATCGAAAGGAACATTAACAACCATGAAATCAATTATTAAAAATACCATCACAGCGATTATTCTCGCATGCATGGGCGTTTTATTGACTCTCACGCCTTCAATCGCAAGTCAGGTGCTGTTTAAAGAGGATTTTAGTGATAATGATACTCCACATTTATACACACAATATAGTTCTTCTGGTGGGAGAATTCAATTTATTAATGGTAAATTACGCATGGATGGCACCAGTTCAAGCGTAAATGAAGCCGTATTAAAAGTTAATCTTGAAGGAAAACATGGTCTTGTTCTCAGTTTTTTTCAGGCGGAGTTTGGCGATGAGCAACACTTACTTCCAACCAGTTTTCAAGATCATTACAATGGTGATGGCATCGCTGTCAGTATGGATAATAAAAACTGGTATACCATCATCAATGAAGATGAACTGAACACTCCTGGCAAAAATTTTTCAATTGATTTAGATGAAAAAATTTCAACAATAAAAAAAATCAATCCCTCTTTTGCGTATACATCTCCTTTTTATATTAAATTTCAACAATATGACAATTGCACTTACCCTACTGACGGTCGCGAATGGGACGATATTCAACTTGAAGAATTTTATGGTAACGAATTTATTGATGTTGCTGCGGGCGAGGACTCGTTGTTCGCTGTGAAATATGATGGAACAGTCTGGTCATGGGGTAATAATTATAATTATTGCTTAGGTCATAATCGTTGGGGAACGTATTTAAGACCAAAGAAAATTCAAGGTATAATTTCTGTTAATAAAATTTTTACATTTGACAGCGTAACACTTGCCCTTACAGATAAAGGTGATGTCTATTCATGGGGTAATAACGGTTATGGACAAGTAGGAAATGATGCAGTAGACATAGGCGCTCACTCCTATCCCTATCACATAAAATGTCTGACAAATATAGTGTCACTTGATATTTCTAAATATAATTGTGTTGCTTTAGACAAAGATGGTGCTGTTTATGTATGGGGTCTCTTTAGAGGTTCAGATATTTATATTAAGTCACCTCAACAAAAGAAAGATATATCTGAAGTTATCGCCATTACAATTAATGACAATAATTTATTCGCCCTAAAAAAGGATGGTTCTTTATGGCGTTGGAAATTGAGTGATCCAATAGACAGTATCCCTGAAAAAATTGTTAATTCAGGTATTGTTGCAATATCATCAGGGATGCATCATGCTCTGGCATTAAATAACGATGGGGATTTAATGGCCATGGGAAGTAATTCTAATGGACAATTAGGGATTGGTAGTACAATGATGCATAGCATGAATTCCTTTACTCCAGTTAAAAAAAATGGTCTTGGTTCTGTTTTTGATAAGGTAGAATCCTTTTTTGCGGGAAGTCAATCAAGCTTTGCTAACCTGATTGATTCTGATAATTTATATGGATGGGGTCGTAATAATGATTATGCCCTTCTTTTTAATCCCTCAGATATAGAACATAGTTTGTATCCATTAGAAATGCCTGTTAAAAATATAAAAAAAATTACAACAACTGAAAATGATAAACAGACCATTGCAATTAAAACAGATGGAACATTATTAGTCTGGGGTAAAAATGAAAGCGGTCAATTGGGGGTTGGCACTAACGCTGAATATGTAAAAGAGCCCATGTCCCCATTAATAGGCGGCACAGCTACAGTTACAGCACAGCCGGTGGCATCTGCATTTGTAACTCCCGGGACAAAAAATCATATCCTGTATAGATTCGAAGTAGGGGTAAAAGATGATGATGTTGTTATTAAAAGCCTACACGCGAGTGCAAAAGGGACTTATGAAACAACAAGTATTCAACAATTTTCGCTTTTTTATTCTTTGGATTCAATTCTGGACGAAAACGACACATTAATGTCAACCCAAACGGCTGTGTCTGTAAATTCTAC
>PEAL01000350.1 GCA_002753725.1 Deltaproteobacteria bacterium | reverse complement strand
ATAATATTTTTTTTTTTTGCCATGACAGAATGAAATTGAAGACGATTATCAATGAGAGCAATTAATGAATCATTTCGAGGAAGGATATCCAGTTTCCCGCTTTCAATTTTGGAGATATCAAGCAGATCATTGATCAAAAGGAGCATTTCCTCAACAGAATGATTGATTAACGAAATGTAAGCAATCTGGTCATCAGCCATTTTTCCTTTGCTGCCATCTAAGAGCAATTCGGCTAAACCTTTGATTCCGTATAGTGGTGTACGCATGTCATGAGCTGCAATGCCTAAAAAATTATTTTTCAAGAGATTACTTTCAATAAGCTCTTTATTCTTAAGTTCTAATTCAGTATTTTTCTGAGCCAGATCAATTTTCAACTGATATTTTTCAAGCATCCGTTTGACAGCAACCACAACTGTTTCTTGAATATTTTCATCTTTAAGTAAATAGTCCGATGCACCGCTTTGCATGGCCTTGATGGCAATGGAGATCTCATTGTTACCCGTCAATATCATGATTGGAATATCTGCATTTTCAGCTTTTAGCATGGGTATCAGTTCCAACCCATTGATATCCGGCATGTTCATATCTGATAGAATCAATTGAACGTTTCGGTTTTTTTTAATAAATTTTATAGCTTCTGTTCCACAATGAACTGTTTCAACCGAATAATCTTCAGATTCAAGAATAGCCTTTAGCATGTCCGTTACAAAGGGATCATCATCTATAACCAGAATATTTGTGAGTTCTTTTATCATTGATTGTTCCTTTATTCTAAAATTTATTGTCACACTGCATATTCAACACAATCCCGCCCATTGGCTTTTGCCTTGTATAGTGCCATATCTGCTGCTTTTAAGGTTTCTTCTGTTGTCAATCCATGTGTGGGATAAATGGCGACGCCCAATGAAATAGTAATATTTAATGTTTGCCCATGATGTTTTATTTTTAAGCGATCTTTCACGTCAGCTCGTATTTCTTCTGCTTTAATTTTTGTATTTTCAGGATTGGCATCTGTTAAAATCAGAATGAATTCTTCCCCGCCATACCGGCAGGCAATATCTTCGCCACGCGTTCGCTGTTTGAGAAAAGCTCCCAGTTCCTTGAGTACAATATCACCCGCTTCATGACCATAGGTATCATTGAATGCTTTAAAATGATCAACATCCATCATAATGATCCCCAAACTGGTCTTGCGTCGTTCAACCCGTCGGGCTTCACGTTCAAGAGCTTCTTGCATATGCCGTCGATTATACAAGCCTGTCAATGGATCTCGGATGGATTGAATTTTTAATGTCTGACGCAGTCTCAGGTTGATCAAGCTTGGCGCATATCGTTCTACCATACTTTTGACCAGGATTAATTTGGATTCAATAATATGCTTATGAGTGTCGTCAACGCGATCAACGTCTTCGGTCAACCCAATACATAAATGAATCATTCCAAGAACTTCACCTTGAGCACTCATGGGTGCGCACAGACAACCATCTTTTGGATAGATATGCAGGTGCTGACAGATGGGATCAACATCCGGATCCTGAATAAAATGTTCTTTTCCACGTCGAATCGCCCAACATTGATTATATTCAAATTCCAATTCTTCAGGTGAAGATTCACCCCAGTACGAAACAATCCGTAAAACTTTTTGGCTGTCATCAAAGATACACAGATAGCCGGAATCCTGAGGAAACAACTGACGACAAATATTGATTACAATTTGATAGGTTTCTTCTTCACTGTCGCAAGCATGCAGCAGATCGCCGAGTTTATTCAGCAGAAGAATTTCATTGGTTCGCCATTCCAGTTCTTTGACCGTTTTGGTGAGCTTTGTGTTGGATTTTTCAAGTTCAGTTGTGCGTTCAGTGACCAGTTCTTCAAGTTTGTCTTTGTGACGTTTCAGTGCGCGTTCAGCCCGTTCACGCTCGGTGATATGGTTGGATATTGTTTTGACCATGATATTGAATGAGCGTACCAGAGTTTTAAGTTCATTGCCCTTGGCTGCCTGAAGGTCTATGCCAGCCAGTTCCTTGACTGTATTTTTGACTTTGATATTCAACTTTTTTAATGGGCGAAGCAAATACAGGGTATAACCTTCAGCAATAGACATGGATATCAGTAAAATAAGTATAGATATTTTAATGATATGGGTCTTGTTTTGTTCGAGCAGTTGAAAGGATGGCATGGTGTCTATTTCAACCATCAGGCTGAAAGGTTCATTGGCCATTTCCATGGGAGCATAATAGATATTTTTATGCTGTTTTTGAAAAACCTCACGAATGGGTTTGAGCTTTAAGATGCTCATTTTCATGGCCTCAGCATTGATAAACCTGCGTTCTACCAATGGTAAGGAACTCGCAATAACACCGTTTGCATTGCCGATAGACACATGAACTTCCGTTGCATTAGAAATGTTTTGCGCATAATCATCATTGATCCATGTGCCGATAGTAATAGTGCCCAAAAGATTATCTCCGCTGATTAATGGAACAATGGCGCGGATGGCCCAACCTTCTTTGGTTTGCGATGCCATCAGGATATCCTCAGCTAACATGGCTTCGACAACACCATGAAATTCCCTTACAGATGTCTCACTGTTTGGGGCATGCGCCTGATAGATGACATGTTGATTTCGATCGGCTGCTTGAAAAATATCCACTTCCATTTGAGGAAATAACATGTCCATTGCTTGTTTGAGATTGGTTTTGTTTTTATCGATCTCGTATTGAGATAAACCATCAATAAGGTCTGTTCTATTTTTTAAGACTTTTGATAAACCTGAAAGTTTAGAAATTTCTTTATCAATCAGACTTTCAACAATAAAATGAATATCTTCCGCTTTACTCGCCTCGTTTTCAGTAATTATATTTTGTAATGCATTCAGTTCGATATAGTAATGCGATAATGTTGTGCATAAAATGAGCAAAATTTGCATGCCCATAATGGGAAAAACAAGACTGATATTGCGGGACATTTTATTCTCCTTGCTATAAAAAAGAGCCAACCACACCTGTATTCAGGTATGGTTGGCAACAATCTATCTTTCATAAATGATCACAAGTCGTACAGGTTGTATGAGCGAACAAGGCAAGAGCCTCAAATCATACAAATTGTTGCCGCAATGATCGTTTATTGATTTTTCCGACACTTGTTTTAGCAATAGAATCCACAACAGCAATTTTATCAGGAACGCCGTATTTAGGGATAATCCCTTTTTCAACAAATTTCATCAGATGAACTTTAATATCATCAATGGTGACATTTTCACGTGCGCTATTGTTCAAAACCACCATTGCAAATGGACGTTCACCCCATTTATCATCCGGTATTCCAATAACCGCAGCTTCACTGACAGCATCGTGAGCCAAAAGAGCATCTTCAAGCTCAATAGACGATATCCATTCGCCCCCTGTTTTGATAACATCTTTTAAGCGGTCGGTAATTTGTAAATACCCTTCTGTATCAATATGACCAATATCATCAGTATGCATCCAACCACCCGCCCATAAATCTTCAGATTTATGAGGATCGTTGAGATATCCCTGTGTCAACCAGGGCGCACGCACGATAACTTCGCCAGTGCTTCTGCCATCATGAGGAACATCATTAAAATTCGGATCAACAACGCGCAAATGAACCAGAGGAATAGGGAGGCCCGTTTTACATCGCCAGGAAATCATTTCATCAGAATTATCTGTCTTTAAATAGGGCTTGAGATTGCTGCATGTCAATACCGGGCAAGTTTCTGACATACCATATGCCGCATAAACATTGATTCCCAATTCAAGAGCTTCCTTGCATAATGATTTGGGCAATGCAGAACCACCAATAATTACCTGCCATTTGGACAAATCCATTGTTTTAATTGTCGGTGTGTTGATCAACATGTGTAATATTGTTGGAACACAATGGGAAAACGTCACATGTTCATTTTTAATAAGGTTTAATATGGTTTCCGGATCGTATTTTCCCGGATATACCTGACGGGCGCCAATCATGGTCGCCAGGTATGGAAACCCCCAGGCATGAACATGAAACATCGGCGTTAACGGCATATAAACATCACTGGACTGGAAAGAAGCCTGAGAATTCATGAAGTTCATTGTCGTCAACATCCCCAAAGTGTGTAATACCAGTTGGCGATGACTAAAATAAACACCTTTGGGCAATCCTGTGGTGCCGGTGGTGTAAAACATCGTTGCACAGGCATTTTCATCAAAATCCTGGAAATCGAAATGATCTGATGCATCATTTAACAATGATTCATATTCACCATCCCACTGAATATTGGATTCAGGAGGATCCTGAAAATCTTCGATCAATACGAACTTTTTAACAGTTGATAATCGATCTTTGACCGCTTCAATCAATGGAATAAAATCTCGGTTCACCAGAATAACGTCATCTTCAGCATGGTTGATCGTGTATATTAACTGATCCTGAGACAAACGAATGTTTATTGTATGCAAAATTGCGCCCATCATTGGGATTGCAAAAAAACATTCCAAATAGCGATGACTATCCCAATCCATGACCGCAACGGTATCCCCCTGTTCAACACCTAACGATCGCAAAGCATTTGCCAGCTTTTGCACACGCAAAGAAAATTCTTCATAAGTGTATGAAAATTTACTTCGATATTGAATCCGTTTTCGGGGAAAATTGATCATTGGAGCTGTAAACAATTGTTTGATAAGTAATGGGTAGCCATAAGCTGAGGGCGTTTGTGAAATACATTTAATTGGCATAAAACCTCCTTGTCTGATTTAAAATTATCGATATTTATCGAATGAAAAAGTACAACCTGTTGCAAAAAAGGGCGCATTCCCTTAAAAATAATTATCACTGTTGAAAAAATAAAAGTCTAATATATATACGCTAAATAGTTTCATTTTCCAATAATAAAAACATAAAAACGCATAGGTCTATAAGTTTTGGTATCTTTTAACGGCCTGAAATTATTGGAAGGTAATATCTCTTAAAGCCCCGATAGGGGCGGAATCATTGTAGCCTGGGGTGTCAGCCCCAGGTAATTAGAAACCACAGCTCTTTCTTGAGCCCCGATAGGGGCGATATCTTTTTCAAAAATATTTATGTCGCCCCTATGGGGCTTAAGAGAATGTGTTTTCAATTACCTGGGGCTGTTAATGAACAGTTGGATAAAGCCAGGAAAGAGCAAGGCAAGAATGAGGGCGCTTTAGCGTCCTTTCTCAATTCAGCGTAGGGCTTTAGCCGGCTTTAGCCCTACGCTGCAACGTAGCTGGGTTTGCCTTACCCTGATGACTATGGGATGAAAATTCCAGGCTACATGCCTCAGCGCCTTTGACGCAAAGAATATCTGATTATATCGGCTTTTGGGGAGCAATAATTTCAAATAGTTATGAGGTTTTTATAAAAACACTTTAAGTCCCGAAAGGGCCGACAGATAATAGCCTGGAGCTTTAGCTCCAGGTTCTTGCTGCGGACTTTCATTTTGGCACATTCCAATCAAGACGCCTGGAGCTGAA
>PEAL01000349.1 GCA_002753725.1 Deltaproteobacteria bacterium | reverse complement strand
GACAAGGCATGCCTTGTCTCTACAGAACATAACCGCATACGTAATTAAAAAATGGGGAACTTATTTTTCGAGCATTCCTTACATTATCGTTTATATTCAGAAATTTTTGTGGTGGTTAATGGTCATATCCAGAAAAAACCGATGAAACCGAAGATCATCGGTTAATTCTGGATGAAAGGCTGTTGCCAGAAAATGTTTTTCTTTGACAGCGACAATACTGTCATCCGGGAGACGAGAAAGAATCTGAACAGATGGGCCAAAATCAAGCACCGCAGGGGCTCGAATAAATACGCAGGGGAAAGGTTCTGGTGAATACGTTGTTAATTCAGGAATATCCAGGGATGTGATAAAACTATCTACTTGCCGACCGAAAGCATTTCTTTGAACCATGATATCCATCACGCCCAATGTTGGCTGGTGATGATTATCAAGATGTTTGGCAATAAAAATCATTCCTGCGCATGTTCCCCAAATCGGTTTTTTTTGAGCGAACTGCTGAAGGGGCACCATAAAGTTATACGCTTCTGCAAGTTTTCCAATGGTTGTGCTTTCACCGCCAGGAATAATCAAGCTGCTGATGGCATCCAATTGCTCTGGAAGTCTTACGTCGATGGTTTCAACATTTAATCGATCAAGCATGTGTTGATGTTCGATAAATGCACCCTGAAGGGCCAGTACGCCAATTTTCATTCTTTTTACCAACCCCGATTTGCCAATGTTTCATTTTCAGATAAAGAGCGAACGCTGATACCCACCATAGGTTCCCCCAAATTTTCACTGATTTTGGCCAGAATTTCCGGATTATTATAGTGAGTAACAGCATCAACAATGGCTTTTGCCCGTTTTGTCGGTTCACCGCTTTTAAAAATACCCGAACCGACAAAAACACCATCAACGCCCAATTGCATCATCAGTGCAGCATCAGCAGGGGTTGCAATTCCTCCGGCAGCAAAGTTGACCACGGGCATGCGGCCTTGTTCCTTGGTCACTTTTACCCACTCATAAGGTGCCCCAAGTTCTTTGGAATAGGTCATCAGTTCATCATCACGCATGGTTTGCAGGCGGTTGATTTCTCCAATAACTGTTCGGGCATGCCGAACCGCTTCAACAACATCGCCAGTACCAGCTTCACCTTTGGTTCGAATCATAGCAGCACCTTCTCCAATACGTCGAAGGGCTTCCCCAAGATTTCGACATCCACACACAAAGGGCACTGTAAAAGCATGCTTATTGATATGATACATTTCATCTGCAGGCGTTAAAACCTCACTTTCATCAATATAGTCAACGCCGAGTTGTTGCAAAATTTGGGCTTCAACAAAATGGCCAATACGGCATTTTGCCATTACTGGAATGGTAACTGACTTAATAATTTCTCGAATCAAACCAGGTTCAGACATACGCGCAACGCCACCATCAGCACGAATATCAGCAGGTACACGTTCGAGGGCCATTACAGCAGCAGCACCAGCATCCTCAGCAATTTTAGCTTGATCAGGGGTAACCACATCCATGATCACACCGCCTTTGAGCATTTGCGCAAGACCTATTTTAACAGTCAGAGAACCTTTTTGAGATTCTTGTTGTATTTGTGATTTATTCATAAAAAACTCCTTTTTTTAATTAGGCAAGATATCAAAATTTTGAAAAACCTATTACATATACATGATGATAATGACAAGTCAAATTAAAATCCATGTCATTCAAATAGGATGTTGTGTTTTTAAAATGAGTTAAAATTTTATTTCTTAAACGGTTCTTTCTTGATCCTCTCAAAAGAATCTTTATCTGAAAAATGAGTCTCAATTAAATCATCAAGCAAATCATCTTCAGAGGATGAACGTGCTTTTTGAGGATTAGATTCTGCGGGTTGACTTAACTGGGTTCGTTCTCGGTCAATTTCACTTTGAAAATATTGGAAAAAATTTTCATTGGGCTTGTCTGAAAAAAGTGCCGCAATGTCATCATCTTTGACGGAAGACAATAATTCATCCAGTTCTTCATCCTCAGCGTGAGAGGGCATTGATTGAACGAATTTTTTTCGTGAAACGGGTGGCTCCCTTGAAGGAGGCAATTTAAATGTTGCGGGTTCTGGCTCGATAGCCGAAGGTAAAAAGGATTCAATAGACGGCTGTTGTCTTATTTTTTTCGACAGTGATCTGATTTTTATACCCATTATAATAATGATCAGAAATAAAAATGCATTCACTGCAATCAAGCACCAAAACAATAAGTAAAAAAAATCAATCCGCTGATCAAGTCTGGTCAGACCAACCGATGATTCCTGATGATTTTTCTGAAGGGTCGCATTTAAATTCTGAATATCCTGTTGTTGATTGGTAAGGGTTTGAAGAAAACGAAGACTGGAATCCGGTTGGGGCAGAGACATTAAATCAGACATATTAGTATCCATCTGCAATAATTCAGATGGCTTATCTTCACGAATAGCCATTGCTGATGTTGCTGAAAAACACAAAATAATCCATGCGTACACTAAAAAACGATACATAAACACCTCATCTCAGTATGGAACTGTTTTTTTATTCATTCAGGATGAACGTGAAAAGACCTTACAGTCGTTTAAATCTGGAATCCTGAACGATGAACAATTTTTCTGCTATTAACATATTATTTTTGCTTTTACAATGAAGGGTAACTCTTTATTCTTGATCAATTCATTTTCACCTTTTATATTGACAATCTCTTTATGACTTGCTACGAATCGCTCTTTTAAAATGAAAAGGTATTTTTCTCATGATAAATTCAAACCGTTATCAGATCGTCTGATGACGGTTTTTTTTTTCAAAGGAGTCTTTATGAAAAGTGATGATGCGAAAAAAGGATTGGAAAGGGCCCCCCACCGCGCGTTGTTTAAAGCGATGGGATATACTGAATCTGAAATTGAACGACCACTTGTTGGAATTGCAAATGCTGCCAATGGTATCATTCCAGGTCATATTCATTTAAATTCCATTGTCGATGCTGTTAAATCCGGAGTATACATGGCTGGCGGAACCCCTGTTGAATTTGGTGTCATTGGTGTATGTGACGGCATTGCCATGAATCATGAAGGGATGAAGTACTCTCTTGCAAGCAGAGAACTGATTGCAGACAGCATTGAAATCATGGCAACAGCACATGCATTTGATGCTATTGTATTTGTTCCCAATTGTGACAAAATTGTACCTGGAATGCTCATGGCTGCCGCGCGGTTGAATCTTCCATCAATATTTATTAGTGGGGGACCAATGCTTGCGGGGAAAAATCGGGATGGAAAAAAGATTGATTTAATTTCTGTATTTGAAGCTGTCGGCGCTGTTCGTTCTGGAAAGATGACGCCAGACGATCTTAAATATATCGAAGACGAAGCCTGCCCCACCTGCGGATCGTGTGCGGGAATGTTTACAGCAAATTCCATGAATTGTCTGACTGAAGCGATTGGTATGGGATTGCCTGGAAATGGTACCATTCCAGCGGTTATGGCCAAACGCATCCGGTTGGCAAAGCAAGCTGGAATGCAAATCATGCATTTGATTGAAAACAATATTTTACCCTGTCACATTCTCACCCAGGAATCCTTTGAAAATGCCCTGGCAGTGGATATGGCTCTGGGATGTTCAACCAATACCGTTCTCCATTTGCCAGCGATAGCACATGAAGCCGGAATTACCATTGATTTGAACATGATCAATACGGTCAGTCAAAAAATCCCACATCTTTGTTCGTTAAGCCCGGGTGGAAAAGATCATATTGAAGACCTGGATCAGGCGGGTGGCATTCAGGCTGTTTTAAAAGAATTAAAAGATACGATTGGTATTCATCATGAGTGTATGACTGTTACAGGTAAACCTGTATCTGAGAATGTCAGCAAGGCTTGCATTACCCGTCCAGAGGTTATCCGCTCTGTTTCAAATCCTTATCATCAACAAGGCGGTCTGGCCGTTCTTTTTGGCAATCTGGCTCCTGATGGATGTGTTGTCAAACAATCGGCGGTCTGTGAAAAAATGCTGAGTCATGAAGGGCCGGCGCGTATCTTTGATTGTGAAGAATCGGTTACTGAAGCCATTATGAATGGCCGTATTCAAAAAGGCGACGTTGTGGTGGTTCGAAATGAAGGTCCAAAAGGAGGACCGGGCATGCGCGAAATGTTGACACCAACCTCTGCTATTGCTGGTATGGGACTTGATGCTGATGTTGCATTGATTACTGATGGTCGTTTTTCAGGTGGTACCAGAGGTGCAGCCATTGGTCATGTTTCGCCGGAAGCAGCAGATGGTGGCCCTATTGCACTTGTTAAAGAGGGAGATATCATTTCTATTGATATTCCTAAAAAAACAATTACGCTCAAAGTCCTGGATGAAGAATTAGCACTGCGAAAACAAGCATGGCAAAAGCCTGAACCTAAAATCAAAACCGGTTATATGGCACGCTATGCCAGGAATGTTTCTTCAGCAAACCTTGGAGCAATCTTTAAGGTATAGGTCAGACTTAAACCGTTGGGCAATAAGGAATAATCTTTGCATGTTGGATCACTATCAATGACAACAGGTTCCGAAAGTGAATGTTCATGAATGATTTAATCAAAAGTATACAACCACCCTTATCCAATAAGCACATTTTTCTGTTTATTGCCATTCTAATTCATGTGTGTATGATATCATCCTGTAGCTCCTATCATCAGCAGTATATTGAGCAAGATATCATTTTTTCAAAAGACAGGCATGTGGCGGTGTTACCCTTCTATAATTTAACTGCTTATCCACATGCCGGTCGAATTATATCAGATTTGCTATTGACCGAACTTTATGCCATGACAAATTTTCGATTGATGGACCAGACAGAAGTCATCAGTCTTATGAATAAAGAAGATGACGATATGGAAAGCATCCTGAATCATACGATGGCCATAAAAATTGGAAAGATGCTAAAGGTTGATACCGTGATATATGGTTCCGTCACGGAATTTCGCTATAAAAGAAGTTTAAATGAAGTTCCGGTGGTCAGTATTTCAATTCGTCTTTTGGATATTAAAACCAATCGTGTCCTTTGGGCGGGAAGCAAATCTGCGGTGGGTCGGTCATGCTGGTTTTGTGAGGATGCATTGACTCGTCTGGCACAAACAATAGCCCATGATCTTGTAAAATCTATGAAATAAGCAAGCACGATTCATCGTGCTTGCTCCGAATAAGGAATGGTCTTTCTATAGCAGACGCCTGACATTAAAAAATTCTGCCAATCGAAGGGATGTGGTTTCAAATGATTCCACACGTTCATCAAAAGCGTCGGAATACATAATATGGGTTGGATATCCATGTTTTTCGGTATCACGAGCAAACGGCTTGACCATCCCCCATGTATTGCGACATCCCGGTGTTCCACTGTAAATGAGGCAATCAGCCTGATACAATTCAGCCAATGCAAGGGTATCTTCCAACCACATATATGGCGTGTCATATGGACCGCGAATGCTCTTAACCATAGGGGATCGAGCATTGATTTCTGCCAGAGTGT
>PEAL01000053.1 GCA_002753725.1 Deltaproteobacteria bacterium | reverse complement strand
TAGGCTCTCCTGAATTTGTCAAACAGATTTTAAAAACAGACGAGACATTAAAAAACAAAGTTCCTGAAAATTATATATCCATTCATCACTTGATTGATAAAGTTTCCAAATATTTTGGCATACCGGATGAAAGTTTGTTTCAGAAAAATCAGCAAAAATCTGTTTCTTTAGCAAGGTGTATCATCTGTTATATTGAAATTCATTGTCTGGGTCGCTCTGGTGCAGTCGTGGGTAAAATGATGAAAATTAAAGCTTACAGCGCACTAAGATGTGCCCAACGGGGACAAATAATTTATGAATCAGACCCGGACCTTCAACGATTAATTGGTATTTAAAATTCAATTCTGAAAAAAAAGGAATAAAATGAAAACAGATATTGTCATTATTGGTGCTGGAACCTCTGGAGCGACGGCTGCATGTTTATTGGCAAAAAAAGGGTATCAGGTTGTATTATTAGAGCGAAGAGACCGTGAGAATGCTGGTGCCCGATGGATCAACGATGTTCCTCCCTGGATGTTTGAATATGCGGGGATTGATCATCCTGAACCACCAGAAATGGCGGTTGATATTTCACCATTTGTCATGCGAACCGACACTGGAAAAGCGCGTATTTTCATTGAGAAAAGGCCCATGTGGGGAGTTGATATGCGACTTTTTGTTAAACGGCTACATCGCACGGCTGAAGAACTGGGCGTTACGCTCATTGATCAATGCCAGATAACAGATATTTCCATTCAAAAAGACCGCCCCACACATATCCATCTAAAAAGAAATGATTTTCTCGGCAAATCACAACAGATGACATATTCAGCGGACCTTTTTATTGATGCCAGCGGTGTTTCCCAGGCATTATTGCGAAAAATTCCGGTATTGGATACCTTATGTCCCAGGTTGTCCCCTCAGTCTTATATTCATGCCTCACAGGGCGTGTTTGATATTATTGATGGAGCTGGTGCAAAAACATATCTTGAATCATTGAGAGAAGAACCAGGGACGTTTATCTGCTTTCCAGCAATTGATGGTGGTTATTCAACATTGATGGTTCGTATTGAACCTAATTTTGACCATGTGGATATATTGACCGGTGTTGTTAATGATGGGCATCATGGAACCGGAAAAATGTGTATTCAGGCATTCAAACAAGCACAGCCCTGGATCGGGGATCGCGTTTTTGGAGGCAGTGCCCGAATTCCTTTGAGCAAACCTTACAGGCAGTTTGTTTCAACAGGGACAGCCGTGTTAGGAGATGCTGCTTGCCATGTATTTCCAGCACATGGCAGCGGTGTTGGCAGTGGAATGATTGCCGCTCGAATATTGACGGATGTGATTTCTCAATATAATGACCCGGGTTCTCTGGAATCCCTTTGGCATTACCAGACAAGATTTCAGAAAGAACGAGGGACACTTCATGCGGCATACCATGTATTTGCAAAAATGGTTCAGTCCATGTCTGAAAAGGAGGTTCATACACTGATTGAAAAAGGACTGTTAACAAAAGAGAATGTTTTTTCAAGTCTTAACCAGCAATGGCCGATTCCTGGAGTTCAAAGTGTGTTGTCTATCATTACTGGTTCTGCATCAGCGCCATTAATGGCTTTAAAATTTTTAAGTCAAGTTCCCAAAATTGCAGCAACGTCGGTTTTATTTTCATATTATCCAGAACAACCTGACGGTCTTACACATCGTTCCTGGAACTTTTTTCATTCGCTCATTGATCGCTAAGGAATGAATACTGGAGTCCCAAAGCTTTAGCTTTGGGAGTTCCTTAGATTTTCAATGCATTGTTTTTCTGTAAGTCCCAAAGCTAAAGCTTTGGGACTCCAATCTAAAATGGGGAACTTATTTTTTCGAGTATTCCTAAGGATTCATGGGCAAACGATTAGGCTGAACAAAGCCACTACAAATCCTCAACACCTCAATTAAATCCATCAAATTATAATTCTCATGTCCTGCTGATATTTCTTGAAATGCTCTCACAACATCGACAAGGCTTATTTTTTCTTGCCCGGACATGGGATTGATTAAAAGATTGATGTCATAACTGACCATCGTATTATAGATAAATCCGCCCTCTGCATCAGATTGATCTTCATTGACAACAAACTTTTTCAGCGTGATTGGTGTTTCTCCAATATTGTTTTGAACTTCGAATGTCAGCATCAATACGTCTCCACTGCTGTTGATATAGTATGTGGAATGGTATTCAAAGATATCTGAACCATCAAAATTTTCATCATTAATCAGTTCATATTGTGTGTCTTGAAAGATGGTTTGATCTTTGTCCGCACGAATCAGCTTAACCTTGTTCACATCATATTCAATTATTATTTCAAGACCTTTGATTGTATATTCTGAACTTAACGCCACGGCTACTTGAAATGTTTCTCCGGCCAATTTAGAAATCGGGATGGGGGTCTCTTGCCTTCTTGCCCGACGTTTTCGCAGATGATTATCTGGCCAGTTGCCTGTGACATCACCCAATCGAACGGCAATAAAATTAACATCCTGTTGATCTGCCTTTAAATCGAGAATGGATTTCGTGCTGTTATATTCAATGACATAGTCATTGAGAGGTCTTTCCCAAGCAGAACAATCCGTAATGGGTTCGTTGATAAATGTCCAGTTCAGATTTTCAGTATTGAGTTCAGAAATCAAACCCGCAGAATATCGTGCCACCATTGAAGTATCCATAGAACTGGTATCAGCATTTCTGGAGACATCGGCTGCAATCAATTGATAACAATTCAAGGATTCCAGGCCAACAATGGATCGTGCAATAATTGATGCATCCATTGGACTGACACTTTCATCGATAGTGTCTGAAGCTCGAGACGCTTCAATAGTATAATCTCCTGTGGGAATATTGGAAAACGTGTATCGCCCGCTTTCATCGGTTGTGGTTTGATCGCTGACTGCACCCGTTAGCACAACATCAACCGTTGACACAGGATATGCATTTTTAAAATAATCCACTCGACCGGATATTATATAGCGGACAGCCTGTACATCTACAGAAATAAGCGTTGAAACAGTTTCTGATTCATCATTCAACAAGAGAGTTATTTGTGTCGTACCCGATTGATTGGGCAATGGTTTGATCGTCATGGTTAAATCATAGAATCCTGATGAGCCTGGAATTAAAGAATACGAAAAATCATCGTTTTGCGATAAACCCTGCCCTGAAAACGTAATGGATGTGTTGGGTATGAGCGTTTCATTATCACAGGTTGCCCTTAAAACCAATGAATCCGCATCGATATCAGAAATAGAGACGATGGATTGAAAGGTTTTATTTTCAAACATTTCAATCGTTGTTACAGTGGAAATTTCAGGTAAATCATTAACATTGACAACGGTTAATGAAAAACTGTCTGATACAGTTACACCGGCTGTATCTGTTGCTTTAACTTTTATGTTGTAATGGCCAACATCACTATTTGAAGGTGTTCCAGTGAAGGAAGGCCCGACAGGATCAAAAATTAACCACGATGGCAAAGCAGCCCCTGTTGTTTGTTGTGCAACATATGAGAGCGTATCGGTTTGATCTGTATCAAAAAAGGCATAAGGCAGATAATATTCAAAATAATCATCTTCAAGAATCGTTCGATCTGTAAGCGGTTCCAACAGATAAGGCGGATCATTGATTGGCAAAATTGTTATGGTTAGCGATCCTGTATTGGAATCTGCTTTGCCATCGCTGGCTTTGAATGTCAGTACACGCTGGCCGTTGAAGTTCTCTTCCGGTGTATAGGTCAACGCTCCTGTCGTAGCGTTAAAAACAATATTTCCATAAGGTTGATCAATAAGGGTGTAGGTCAGACGATCGGTTACATCAGCATCGCTGGCTTTTAAAATATATTGCCCTGATCCATCTTCATTAAACGATAGCGTACCATCAATGGCCACCGGGATATCATTATAATCATAGGTTCGAACCAGTTGAGCAGCCGCAATGTTGTTCAAACCTAAAGTGTTTGTTGCTGCATTAGCTGGGATATCAACGGTTACAAGGCCCTGACTTTCTGGAACGATATAACCGATATAGTAATCATCTGCGCCGCTGAATTGTTCAATCGTTCCATTTGAAACAAGAATATCGGTGATATCAAAATTATACATGCTTTCGCTGAAAATAATTTCAAGATAAATGGGACTCATATCTGTAATGTTCGGTGAAGAAGACGAAAGCGTCACTGTTGGACGTTCACTGGCATAATATCGTTGAAATGAATCAGATGTGTTATTGGAATTTCCAGCACGATCAAAGGCAATTCCGGATGGTACAGAAACAATAATTTCACCCTGGGTTGATGGTACAATATCAATCAAATATGTGCTGAAAAAAGTTGATCCATCACCTATTTTTCTCAAGTTTGAACAGATACCATTGACTATCGATATATCAGACAGTGTAAAATTTTCTACAGGTTCTGAGAAAACAATACTGATCGGTACAGGTGATTCAGACACTTGCGTATCTGTTGCGGATACAATGGTCACTGATGGCTGAATGATATCATAGTCTAAAGAAAGTTCAGCCGTTATTGCATTTGGATTTCCAGAAAGATCTGTAAAAACACCCGACTGAATACTGATCATCAGGATGCCTTGATTTTCAGGAACAACAGCAAAGGTTGCTATCTTTCCCTGAATTAAAAAACTGAGTACATCAGAAACTCCTTGAGTAGCAATGTCGCTGACATCAAACCCTGTTATGGCTTCCTCAAATAAAAGCGTGACTGGAATGGGAGCCTGGCTGGTGGCTTGATTGGGGACTGAATGCATAGAAAATACTGGCGGTTGAATATCATACGACAACTTTAACGTATTGCTGTTCCGATTGGTATTGCCGGATGTTGAGAAAACAGTATCTTCAGGAATAAAAACAGTAACTTCTCCCTCGTTTTGCGGTGATATTTCAAATGAATAGTCTTTTCCAGATCCAATAATATCTCCCAGTAAATATGCATTGGTGAGTTTGATCGCGTTGGTGTCAAGGTTTACAACGTCCGAAGTAAACGTAGCTGTGCAAACAATTGTTGACTGATTGGTCATGGATGACACATTTGAAGAGATGATAACATCCGGTTGTGTCAGATCGTAATTTCGAATAAAGGGTTGAGAGACAGCATTACCATTTCCAGCATGATCCACGGCTGCATTTTCAGCAATTTGTACTGAAATTTCACCCTGACCGGGCGGTATTAAATCAAAAACAAACGTCTTTGCATAATTTTCCTGAACATCAATGGCATAAAAATTCTTGATTGTTCCATAGGTTACAATATCGCTGGCTTCAAAACCTTTGACCGTTTCATCAAAAACAATTGTGATTGGAATGGGAGAAACATTCGTTGTTTCACGAGTTGTGGAGGTAATGGCTATGGATGGTGCAATGGAATCATAGTAGCGCACAAGGGATTCAGACAATGTGTTGCCATTGCCGGCATCATCGGATGCAGCATTTTCTGGGATAGATATTTCTATACGTCCCTGGTTCTCTGGTATGGCTTGCAACATATATTCAGTTCCCGAACCGCTAAACGCAGTTATTTCAGAAATATTGATGGTTTGAATATCTTGCATATCAAAGTTACTTACAGATTCTGAAAATTTTATTGTTACTGAAACAAGAGGTTGGCGTGTATATTGGGGGGTTGTTGATGTCAGGGTTACTTGAGGTGGATTGGGATCGTAGACGCGAAAGAGCGTATCCGAAGATTCATTGCCATTGCCGGCAATGTCAATGGTTTTATTTGCCGGAACCTGAACGGAAAGTTCTCCCGGGCCAACCGGAGTGACAATCAGCAGGTACTGATCATCCGATCCGGTCAAACTGTTTATCAAACAATTATTCAGAAATAAATCCGACTGAACCAGACCAGTAACAGGTTCACTAAATAAGATATTGATTGTAAAGGGGGAAACGCTGCTCACAGATGATGAGCCTGACGAAACGCTGACAGAGGGTGGAATGGTGTCCAGGTTCAATGTTGTAATAGCTTTGGTTCGATTATCGGCACGATCTCTAAATTGAACATATATGGTTTTCAGCCCCTGGCCTTCAGTCAATTCCCAAATTTTGGGACTGACTAAGGGTTCCCATTGACCACCAACACCATGAGCTGTGTTGCTGATATACATTTCAATGGCATTGTTTGCACCAAGAATCAATGTAACAATCTGGCTGATCGCATATTTACTGGTGTACAATACAGGGTTGGATGGTGGAACGCTATCAATGCGGACTGGACCAAAGGAGGTCGTCTCACCAATTTCATCGTCTGTGCTTGTGGCAGCAATATGAAAATAAATATTGATATCGTCCACATCGCCATAATCAATGCTAACGGTTTCCTGTGTGGCAATGGGCTGAATATTCAACGTATTTTCTTCTGTAAATGAAAAAAATTGGGTTGTGTTGAAAAGGGTATAATAACCACGGATATCCATCGTATTTTCCGGTGGGCTCCAACTCATTTGTATAATTCCGTTCTGGGATGGCAAATTGATAACATGAGAAACAGAACGTAATGCTTGTACCGGATCGGGTACAGCGGCAAAAAGATCAGGAGCGAATCCTGAAATAGACATAAAAATGACACTAACCATTATAATTGTATTCAATCGTTTCATGGATATCCTCCGAAATGTTAAAAAAGTTATGAAAGGAAAAAAATTTTTGACGAGAAAAAAGAACAACTGGACACACTGGATACCTTTTTTCATCTGCTAAGCATTTAGCAAATACAGCTATGAATGATTCATATGTTAGTTTGGGATAATTATCAAGAAATTGCTGATGTGTCCATCCTGAAGCAAATAAATTAATAATAAAATCAACTAATATCCGGGTGTTTTTTATTACAGGTTTATCTGATAAAATATTATTGTCGATATCAATAAAATTTTGCCAGATCATCGTTCCTCCATGCCTTTAATCGTATGTGAGTTTTATCAAAATATGCAGTGACGAACTTAAAACTCTTAAGTAATTATCATATAATGATCATAATTAAAAACCATTTTAATGAACGTCAGACTTTTTTTTGAACTGAGGTAGGGAACCCAAATTTAATAACGTTCCCATTATGGCGTCCAGATTTGATAGAAAAAGCGCTGACGATCATTGTAGACAAACTTAAAGTATGATAAACAAAGAAAATAAAATATTTTTTAATTTTTTATATTCAAAAAAATAAATATCTATTGGAAACAAGCCAAAAACAGGTTCAGACAGTGCAATTGAAATCAACATTTATATCGATTATTATTCCTGGATTCAATGAAGAAAGGCGTATTCAGAAAACACTCACATCTCTGAGTGAGTTTTGCTGTAATCGTTTTCAATCATTTGAAATTTTGTTTGTCGATGATGGCAGTCATGATCAAACTCGACACATTGTTGAACAACTTGCCAGTGAAATTGCTCATATCTCCTGCCTGGGATATGACATCAATATGGGGAAAGGGTATGCGATTCGTTATGGATTGCATTATGCCAAAGGGGAGTACATATTTTTTACAGATGCAGATCTGCCATATGATCCTGAATTTATCTGTCAGGCCGTTGAAACCTTTAAGCAAACCGCCTGTGATATTGTGGTTGGCAATCGTCATTTGTTGCAATCCAGAGAGGAAGCCGGCTTGAGTCGAAAACGTAAGTGGGCAAGCAAAATCTTCTCTCAACTGGTTCAACAAATGTTTGGCATTTCAATAACTGACACTCAATGTGGCATGAAAGGATTTTCCAAATCATGCTCACATAAACTGATTCAAAAATCATCGATACATGGGTATGCCTTTGATGTTGAACTCTTTGTTTTGGCACACGATTACCACTGGCGAATTGAATCCTTACCGGTCATTTTGGTTAATAACCAGTTATCAAAGATACGTCTGGGGTTTGATCCTTTTTATATCGTTTGGGAGTTGGTAAAAATATTTTGGAAGGAACGACAAAAAACGATTGCTTGAGTCTAATTTAAAGCACCGACTTTTTGGGAATGCTCTCTCACTTAGGAATGCTCGAAAAATAAGTTCCCCATTTCACCGGCTATTTGGGTTACACTCTAATCATATCCGGTAATCATATCCGGTAATTTCCGCAAGCCCACTGCTTTCATTAAGGCATCCAGATCATTCTTGTCAGACCATAATATTCCATTTTTTTTCGCTAATTTTAAAGCCGGACCGGTGAGTCCATCTTGCGCATACAGCCAGAGTACCAGTTTAACAGAATTTTCGCTTTCAAAATACGCTTTTCCTTCAAATTCTTTAACGTGTTCTGCAAGTGTTAACAAGTTTTTTATCTGCGTGGTGCCGACTTTTTTTCCTTTCCAATATTTGCTCTCACACACCCAGAATTCAAAGCCTGCGCTGGCATAAACATCAATCTCCTGTCCTGATGATGCTCCCAGTCTGACTCTGTGTTTGATAAATATGATCAAATTGGGAATTTTGATATCAACGTCTGAATGAAAATAATCGCCGTTGAATGTTTTCCCCTGTCCATTCCATAATACCTGTGACAGATAGATTTCTGATAAATAGGCAACGTGTTCTGTAATTTTGTTTTTTAAGGAGGCATAATTTTTGACCAGTTTTGACGTAACTCCTTTTTTGTCAAAACCTTCAACATCTGTTTTTCCCCAAACTTTTAAAAAATCCAGAAGAATTGGGTCATCAATTTTTTTAAACCATCCCCCCAGTTCCATATATTCCAGTAAATCCCCGCGAGACAGTTTTACCAAAACATCCTTGATTTCTTCAATGGTTACATCCTTGCCTTCTTTTATTAATAATTGTTCCCGAATCCATTCACTATCAATCCGGTCGCCATCGTAAATCGCCGAAAGATACAGCACCCATTTGGTAATTCCCATATCGTTGATGCGCGTTATCCATCGCATGATTTGATCGTTAAGTTCTCCCCAGATAAATCCAGAGCTTACATCCACTGCTAGTATTCTATTGATTGCATGTTCGGATGTTAATGGCTCATTTTGTTCAGCCGCTTTTTGAACCACTGCATGAATATAAAACGGATTGCCACCACATCTGTTGGCAAGAATGGGTGCCATTTCTAAAGATACCTGAGCATGATAAAAGGATGCTGCACGAATCGCCAGCTCCGATCCATAATACTCAGTAAATGGTGTGATGGGTTTGTTTCTAAATCGACCCAATAAGGCACCGCGACCTAAAATATCACGCGAGAGAATGCTCATGGCTGAACCGGTTACAAAATGGGGGCATGTCAATGATTCCACCGCTTGTTGCATTTTGCCAACAATTCTAAAATTATGGTGAGGTAAATGAATATTTTGGAATTCATCAAGAAACACAACAATGGTGGAATCATCACAATCAGAAACGTCTCGGGGAAGCATCAATGCATGTTGCTGGGGGATGACAACAGCTTTTTTCTGCAATGCATCCATTAAATCCAAAGCAATAGAAAAACCATCAGACACTTGGATTCGATCTTCAATAATTTTTAACAGGTGAGCATAATTTTTGTGATAATTGAGAATCGATACATCTTTCAATTTAAACGCAACATACCAGCGAATAAATGTTTCCACGTATCGGATTGAAAAATCCCATTGATTGATATCATCATCTTCAAAACAAAAATAGACCGGTATAACAGCTTGTGGGGAAGCATGATCCTGTTCATTAAATAATTTATTGATCACCCGCTTAAAGATCTCGGTTTTTCCCATTCGTCGCTGCCCCAGCAAAACCATAGAATTTGTTCTTCTTTTCACCGCGTTCAAGGCAGAATGGTAAAAGTAATCGATATACTCCTGTCGATCTGTATAAATTTCATCTGGAACCAGGGTTTTAATAACGTCTTGGTTTTTCATTTAAACGCCTCCTATAGGTGAATCTTATTTGAGTGTAACCCAAATAGCCGGTGAAATAAACGATCGGTTGGAGTCCCAAATCTTTAGATTTGGGCGTCAAAGAGAAACTATGAATTGATAAAAATCAGTGTCCAAATCTAAAAATTTGGAACTCCAGTAATCATATACGTCTGGGGGTTGATCCTTTTTATATCGTTTGGGAGTTGGTAAAAATATTTTGGAAGGAACGGCAAAAAACGATTGCTTCATAACACCCTTACCAGAACATCTTTACTTAAAGGCTTCATGACGATGTCATCAACACCAGCATGAATATATTTCTCCCGATGATCGTCAGTTAACGGGGATGTTGTTGCTGCGATAATTTTGGGCTTTGGATGGTCGGATGTTTCGCGCACAATTTGATGGATGATTTCAAGACAATCATCCATCAAGGGAAGCATGACATCAATAAAAATAATATCGTATGGATTTTTTTTCAGGGTTTCAAAAAGAGTATCGCCGGTGATCGCATCAACCTTGTGTCCCATTTGTTTTAAAAGATATTCCATAATTGTACGATCAATTTTTAGGTCAGCAATAACCAATACTCGACAGGGATCAGGAACCAACCTTTGCTGTGCGACTTTTTTCAACAAAATCGTGAAAGAAATGGTTGTTCCTCGATTGGATGTGTTTTCAATCCATATGGTTCCGCCCATCAATTCAGCCAGTTTTTTGCAAATAGCCAGTCCGAGCCCTGAGCCGCCAAAAATTTTTGATTGAGCGAGCATTGAAAGGGAAAAACGATCAAATATGGTATCCCTTATTTTGGGGTGGATACCGATACCGGTATCTTTTATGGAAAATTGCAGACCGATGGCACTCTCATGATCATTGTCCATGTTCGCTAAAGACAGGGAAAGAATGATCCCCCCTTTTTGGGTAAATTGAATGGCATTATCAAGCAAATGAAACAAGATTTGTTGAATGCGTACCCTATCACCCAAAAATTGATTTGGTAAATTTTTATCTATATAATCAATGAGTTTCAACCCTTTTTGCCTGGCATATTTTTCCCTTTTCTGGGTCACTTCCTGAATACAGTCTTTCATTGAAAACATTTCATTTTCCAATGTCAACCGGTTGGATTCAAGTCTTGAATAATCAAGAATATTGTTGATGACAATCAAAAGCTGTTCACCACTGTTGCAGATATCTTTTGTTAAATCCAACTGTTCTTTGGACAGGTGTGTATCAAAAAGCATTTGAGCCATCCCGATAATACCGTTCATTGGTGTCCGAAGTTCATGGCTCATGCTGGATAAAAAAGATGCTTTAGCCTGTGTTGCCTGTTCAATTTTATGTTTTGTTGTTTCAAGGGTTTTGCTTTGATGGATCAATTCCTGGGAGCGAAGGTGTACTTCATTTTCAAGCCTTTTCCGTTGGTTATCTAAGTCTTTAATACCATTATAAACGCGGAGACTGGTCTTGATACAGGTAATTAACTGTTCATTGGTATACTCTGTTTTTAATTTATAATCATTGACATCATAATTTTTAACCACCTCAATTTCTGGGGTTTGCCCGGGCTGTCCGGTGCGGATAATCACTCTGACATATTGATTGTTTAATTCTGACCGAATATATTTTAAAAAATCAAAGCCTGCATTGTCTGTTTCCATCACAATATCCAGAAGAATTAACGCAATGTCAGGATGTTTATTAAGCATATCTATGGCCTCTATGGTTGAAAAGGCACTGAGTATTTGAATGGAAAGTCCTTGAAACTGAAAACGATTTAACGCAATGCGCGTGACAGTATGAACATCTTTTTCATCATCCACAATCAGAATTTTCCAACCTGGGAGCTTGTTTTCTATTTCTATTTTTTGGATTTCAGGTGCAAATATAATATTATTTGAATCCATTGACAATTGTTCAGAATTGAAAAGCGATGGGTCTTCTTTCTCAAAAAGACCGCCTGCATCAAATGATTGTTCTGTATTTTTTGATGGTAAATCGGTGTTCATTTTTATCCTCATTGGTCTTTTATAGATTGTTCAATGGGTAGGGTTAATCGAAAAGTTGTGCCTTTTCCTTTTTGTGAAGTGCATTCTATTTTTCCTTTTAATAATTGAGATACAATATTGTATACAATATGAAGCCCAAGTCCGGAGCCTGATTGTTTATTGGTGGTATAAAAAGGGTCAAATATTTTCGAAAGAATTGCTTTCTCAATGCCATGCCCATCATCTTTATAGGTGATGACCATTCCAGATGCATTGGTTGTGACTGAAATATCAATGGTGCCTGAATCTTTTCCGCAAAATCCATGTAGTTTCGAATTGAATACCAGATTGGTCAGTATTTGAGAAAAAGCGCCCGGGTAATGATGAATGCAAAGCGTGTCATCACAATTAATATGAATGGACAGTTTGATCTCTTTGAGTGCAGGGGTGATGCTGTAAAACAGATCATCAATCATTTTTTTAACAAAAAAGGTTCTTTTTCTTTCTGAGGTCTGATCAATGGATGTTTGTTTAAAGCTTTGAATCAATGTTCCGGCACGTTCCATATTGGATAAAATTAATTTGCTTGTGTTAAAAACAGACTCCATATAGCTTTTCAGATCATTTTTGCTCATTTTTTCGTTGGTAAATAAAGTGGCAATCCCTTTGGTTTCCTGAATAAGCGTAGAGGATGCTGTAATACAGATTCCTACAGGTGTATTGATTTCATGTGATATTCCTGAAACCAGGTTCCCCAGAGAGGCCATTTTTTTCGCTTCTATCAAAAGATTTTGAGTTTCTTTTAAATCGTTGATGGTTTGTTGCAAGTCAATATTTTGCTGATAAAGCTGTTCATTTGTTTTCCGATGTTCGTGTTCGAGTTTTTTTAGTTGTGAATAGAGCATACTGTTTTGAACCGCTACGCCAATTTGTTCTGCCACCATTTCCAAAAATGATATTAGTTCTTCAGTAAACATATCGGTTCGCCGGTCATTCAATTGAAGCAAACCAATGCGCTCATCTCTTGATTTCACAGGGATCAGGGCAACAGATTCATATCCTTGTGCATTACAATAATTCCTCGTTTTGCCTTGACGTTCCTCCGTTGTGGTTGACGTCAGCAACTGTGTTGTGTGATTGGACCAGAATGCCCCCTTTTTTGTAAAAAACTCCAGTTGAGGATCAAATTTACCGGATATAATATTGCCGCACATACATTCCAGTAAATATCCATTTCCATCCGGGGATTTTATTTTCTTGCCTCTTGCATCTTTTGCGCATAAAGAATTTTCATGAAGAATAAATGATTCTGGAAAACCATAATAAACAAAATAAGGATAATCACCATTATCCTGTAAGCGTATGCCGGTTGATTCACAGTGTGTTAGCTCATGAATATGCCTTAACACCGCAGTCAAGCTGGACCGAAGATCAACGAATTGATTTAACTCCGCCAGAATATTTTTGATTAGCTCTTCTCTTTCAAGGAGCTCTTTTAATTGTATTTCTTTCATAAATCGTTGGCTCCCACCTGGACAATGTCTTTTTTAACACATCCAATGTCAGGGGTTTCACTAAAAAATCATTCATTCCGGCGTCAAAGCAATCTTTTTTTGTTTTGTCTTGAACATTTGCTGTTAGAGCAATAATAACAGGGCTTTTTTCTCCGCTGAACATTTTACGAATTTGTTTTGTTGTTTCCAATCCATTCATAAATGGTAATACAATATCCATAAAAACAATATCATACGATTTTTTCTTGAATGCATGAATGGCTTCAAATCCATTTTGGGCAAGATCAGCATAATGGCCCAATGCTTTCAAGTAAGCTTCGGACACCTTTCGATTCAGAAAAATATCATCCACAACCAATATACGTAATGGACAAAAAGTATTCAAATGATCTTTATCCCTGCTGTCACAGGCGTGATTCTCCAGAGAGTTCTCAAGCGTTTGTGCAACAGCAGTTTTAATGGTAAAGAAAAAAGTAGAGCCTTTATCCAGAATACTGTCCACCCATATTTTTCCGCTCATTCGTTCGCACAGCATTTTGCAAATGGCCAGCCCCAGGCCCGTGCCGCCATATTTTCGAAAAATGGAGACATCTGTCTGAGAAAAAGGTTGAAAAATTTCCTCTCTCCTGGATTCAGGTATGCCGATGCCTTCATCTTTGACTGAAAATTCTAAATAAAGGGATGGATCATCCGACGATGAAAGAAAAAGAGGACGATGTGTTTTTACAGAAAGCTGGATCACACCCTTGTTGGAAAATTTAATGGCATTGTTGACCAGATTGATCATTATTTGGCTGAGTCGTACGTCATCGCAAAGAATAAAGGTTGGAACAGTCTCTTCTATATCGCATTGTAATCGAATTTTTTTGGATTCTGCAGCAGGTTTCATAAGTTTGATCACTTTTTCAAGACAGTTCGACAGATGAACAGGCTCTTGTTGAAGGGTGATTTCTCCGGTTTCAATTTTTGATAAATCAATAATATCATTGATAATGGTAATGATATTGTCGCCGCTTGACAGTATGATCTCAACAATTTCTTTTTGAGATGCATCCAGCTGTCCACTTTTAGATAACAATTCAGTCATTCCAATGACACTGTAAAGGGGTGTTCTAATTTCATGACTCATATCTTCCAGAAAATGGTCCTTGCCTTTATCGATGGCTTTTGCGATTTCTTTGGCTTGTAAAAGTTCACTATTTTTTTGTTCAAGTTCTTTTGTGCGTTCTTTAACCTGCTGATCAAACGCCTGTCGATGGTTTTCCAGTTCCATAAAAACATTATAATTGCGTAAGCTTGTTGTCACAACAGATGCCAACTTTTCAATGGTCAGTTGGGTTTTAAGTTTATAATCATCAATTTCATACAAATCCACAATCTCTTTTTCAGGTGCATGACCAGGTTGTCCGGTTCTTAAAATAATTCTGGTAAATGGATTGGATAATTCATTGCGAATATAGTGAACCAGTTCCAGACCAGCATTATTTTTTTCCATCACAATATCCAACAGAACCAGAGCAATATCTGTTTGTTCTTTTAAAATTTCTTTGGCTTCATGTGCTGAAAAAGCATGTAACAGGAGCAGTTTTTTTTCTTTAAAAACAAACTGCTTAAGGGCCATTTTGGTAACAGTATGAATGTCATTTTCATCATCAACAATCAGTACTTTCCAATATGAATCAGGATTTTTATCACCAGGAAGATTCGTCTTATCAAATTCATTTTGAATTAAATCGAATAATTGAGAACTGTCTTGATGTGAACCTGTGTCCTCTTTTTCTGAAAAGAAAACAATATCGTTTTTATCTGATGGGGTATTTGAAAATAATGCATCGTCCATATAACAAACCTTTGTTTTAAAAGCATCCCTGGTTATGGGATAAAAAAATGGTAAACAGGGTACCAGAACTTTTTTTGCTTTCACATGAAATGGAACCTTTTAATTTCTGGTGAACCAGATTATACACAATATGCAGCCCCAATCCAACACCATCTTGTTTGTTCACACAAAAAAAAGGATCAAAAATTTTGGGTAAGATTGAAGCATCAATGCCTTTTCCATTGTCATGATATTTGAGAATAAAATCACGTTCATTTTTTTCACAAATAATGGACACCTGGCCTTTTTCCTGATCCTTAAATCCATGAATGATGGAATTGCTTATCAGATGTGACAGTATCTGAGAAAAAGCACCTGAATAGCTATTGATCATTAATGTTTCAGGACAGTCAACAAAAAAATGAATACTTTTGGTTTCCCACCTGGGTTTTAACATGACAATAATATCATCAAGGGTTGATTTAACATAAAACGCAAGTTTTTCTTCGGATAATTGATCCACAGAAACCCTTTTAAAGCTTTGAATAAGATCAGCAATGCGATTCAAGTTGGACAGGATCAACGTGGAGGTATCGTAAGCATGTTGAAGATAATTTTCCATATTTCCCCGGGTCATCTGTTTCGTTTTATAAATATCTGCAAGCTGAAGGGTTTTTTCATGGATACTCGTAACAGCCGTGATGGCAACACCCGCAGGTGTGTTAATTTCATGGGCAACGCCTGTGACCAGATCGCCTAATGCGGCCATTTTTTCAGATTCAACCAACTTGTTCTGAGTGTCTTTCAGCGTGATTAACGTTTTCTCCAACCGATGGTTTTGCAGAGAGATCAATTGATAGGCACGCGCGTTATGGATGGCCATTCCGCACATTTCAGAAATATTCAAGGCAAGGGGTAAATATTTTTTTACATATTCTGGAAAGGCAATTTTATCCAGTTTGATTATGCCCAGAGTGTCATCCTGTGTGGATACCCGAAGAAAAAATCCTTTTTGTGATGCTGTCCATGTATACTTACCCGAAAAATCAACTTGAATACTTTCCTTTTGGATCTCTTCGCCAAAGGGTGAAGTGACTGATACAATCTTATTGTCTTTCATACTTGCATAAACACATTCTTCTGGAGCAAAAAGCATGAAAAATATTTCCAAAATATAATTAATCACCGCTTCTTCATCCAATGTATGGGCGATTTTGCTCAACAAATCCATGGCCATTGCATGATTCGCACTTTGCTTATGGGCCTGATTTTTCTTTAGGCATTCTATTTTTAAGTGGTGTTTCAAGGCTATTTGAGAGGCAAACAATTGAAAAAAATCATTGCCAATAGGAATGATCTGAAAGGGCCGATCCACAAATTCTGCAAAAGCTTTTATCTGCTCATGGGATTGTTTCTCAACACCTGTATCCAGCAAGGTCAGTGTTTTGATGGATTCACCAAAGAAAGATTGTGCCTGTTTTTGATCAAACTGCCATGTTTTGATATGGTGTTGCCAATGAACCAGCCAGCCCGGTGTCAATAAATAATTTCCTTCCCGCATGTTGTGATCAACCATTTCAGATGGTGCAACACAATAAAAACATTGTGCCAATTGATGAATGCGGACATTGGAATAGTGTCCGGTATCCATATGGTTAAGGCAATTGCATCCGACGATGTCAATGGATGCATTTTTGTGAAGGGTCTCATTTAAAAGAGCGGTTAAGTTTATAGGTTTACGAGCACATTCCGCAGGAAAAAAAAACAATGAACTATTTTTTGAATCCTCCAGACGGCTCCATTGTTCTGCTTCTTTTTTAAAATGTTCACAAAAACATATGGTGAGTGTATCGCCCATCGCTAACCTTACATGTGTAATATGGGATATGTTCCCCACTGATGAACCGCATGGGAAATCGCCAACAATACATCATCTGTTATTTCCCAGGGAATCTCCCCATGATTATCTGATAATATGAATCCGCCACCAGGCGCAGCACTTTGTATGGTTGCTTTTACTGCAATTTCAGCATCTGTCGTATCCCATCGTCTCATTTCAATACCATTTAAATTTCCAACAACAGTCAATTTTCCTTTGCAAATGGACTTGATTTTTTCCAGAGGCTCAAGGGAGCTTACCCCCACAAGTCCTGTTCCTGTTTTAGCGATATCGTCCAGAATAGGAATACATCGGCCAGATGCCATATGTGTGGCTGTGGGCCCATTGATGCGGGGTAATGTTGCACAGGCAATCTGATATCCGGTGTTTAAATAAAGTTTTCGCGTTGTGATTGTTGATGATGAGACTGGATCAAAATAGCAGATCGCTGTTGCGCCTGCATCCAATTGTGCATTGGCCCAATTGACACAAAATTCCTGATTGATCTTCATCAGTTGGTCAAACAAGTCAGGATGCTCGTGCATCAGTAAAAAATACCGATCAAAGCCCATCTGCATGACAGGAAGGGAAAAAGGAGACATGACCACGCCAATAATAGGCGCCTCATCACCAATCTTTCCTTTGAGCATGTGCGTTGCATTCAAGACTTTTTGAAGACATGGTGCTTTCCTGACATCCGGAGGGTGGAGTGTTTTGATATCATCAAAGGATTGAATAAAGGGTGTGCCGGAATTGGGTGGCCCATTATCACTATAAATAACTTCTCCGCCCCAGGCCTCGATTTCAATGGGCGCATAAAAGAAGGTATATATGCAATCGTGTCTGAATTTTTTTTGCATACGTATTTGTCCCTCAACAACATTTTTTGCTGAAGAGAAATAATCTTTGATGGATAATCCCAAGGCTTTTGCACCGTGCATGGTGACCAGTAAAAAAAAGGGGACACGGTCTGGTTCTTTATGGGATAAGGTTGTTAAAACTCTGTTTAACGATGACATTGATTGTTGACTCATGATGATAATTCTCCCATAATCGTTGAAATCAAACCAACAGACGCAGAAGCACTTTTGCCCAGTGCATCCGCCCCTACTTCACGCCATAAATTGTGATCAAAAAGAAAAGGGGCACCACCCACAACAATTTTGATATTGACTTGTTTTTGAAGAAACTGATGGTTAACCTCTTTTACGCGAAGTGCAGAATGTAACATCAATGTGGAAATAAGTAAAATTTGTAATTTGTCATCAATGGCCTTGTTGACCAGGGTGTCCACAGTTGTTCTTCCATAATCCTGCAATTCAAAACCACTGGACCGAAGCACAGAATAAACAATGCGTTTTCCCATGAGATGGTAATCTTCAAGGGATGTAATGGCCATTTTGGGTTGATTTTTTCGTTCAGGGCTTTGTACTGGAAGCATATCGTCAACCAATTCTTCACAGATTCTACTGCTCATGTAGACTTGCGATAAAGCGATATCTCCCTGTTCCCATCCATTGCCAATACGTTCCAGGGCAGGAACAATTAAGTTTTCAACGACGTGAATATTGGTTTCAGTCTGACTGCTTTGTTCGATCAATGCTTTCAATTTTTGATGATCTAACGACAACAGTGCTTCTTCAAAGGATATAACCTTTCTTTCCATTCTCCCTCCGTTCTCCATGATTATTCTTTCATAATTTGGATGATTCTTTTGTCAAGACAGCTACGCATAAAAGTATTCATCGGTTTCTGATTGCCTGTTTTGTAAAAATCAAGCATTAGTTGGTTAAATTCTAATTGTCGTTTGGCCGGAAGATTGATTGCAGGATATCCATAGCTTAACAAGTGGCCATTCATTATGAAGCGTCCCATTCGTTTATTGACATCATAAAAAAATTGACATCTGGCCATTGTTAAAAATAAATGAATGGCCTGATCGTATATATCATCAATATCTGAAAGAGTGGCGATCATTAACGTGAAGTGATCCCTCAATATTTTCGAATCCGGAGGTAAATAATCTGTTCCGGCAATTGTAACGCCACCCGAACGAAATTCTCCCCATGTCAAAGCCTCTTCTTTTGCTGCTATTGAATGAAGCAAACATATTGTTTCAACAGTTATTTCAAACTGATCCTTTTCTATCCAGCCAAATAATGCTCGCCATGCATTACCTTGATTTACAGCAACCTGCTGATCTGAAAGCTTATGACCACCAACGGTTATGCCATCCAATAAGGTTTGAATTTCAGGCAATGTGAAATTAATCCCTTCAAGATTAACAGCATCACAAACAAATACAGCTAATTCACGCTTTGCAAGCATGATTGCTTTTGCTTTACTTTGTGTAATATTCCATTGAAAGTCTTTGGGTGTTAAACATTTCTTTGCAGAGGGCATGTTCTAACCTTATTGGTCATGGGGTTATACATTATGTTAAATTATATTATAGGGATACAGGTTGAAGTCCCAAACATTTAATGATCTATCAACGGGTCAATACCAGTCATAGCATAAGCAAGCTTTTGTAATTGTTTAATGATGTCATTTTTTTGAATGGTCAATTCCAACATTTTAGCGTTATGCTGTTCAACAGTCAGCATGGATGCAATGGTTTCATCTTTTCCCTGGATAATGATATCTTTCTGACCTTCAATTTGTGCAACCTTTTGATTCAATTGGTCAAGAGTGAACATGGATTGAATGATTTTCTCTTTTTGCTGTATGATTTCATCCTTTTCCATTTTTACTGCGGTAATGGCTTCATCCAGTTGATCTTTGGTAAACATGGACTGGATGATATCAATTTTTTGTTGGATGATCATCTCTTTTTCAGTGTTCACGGTAGCAATGGCTTGATCGAACTGTTCTTTAGTAAACATGGATTGAATCGATGCTTCTTTTTGACGAATGATGGCATCTTTTTCTGCCTTTGCTGCACCAACGACCTCATCCAACTGTTTTTTTGTATACATGGATTGGATGATGGCTTCTTTCTTTTGGATGACTGTATCCTTTTCCCCTTTTGCTGTGGCAACCGCATTATCCAACTGTTCTTTTGAGAACATGGATTGAATAACAGCGTCTTTTTTTTGAACCCGCATCTTTTGTGTTTCCAGATCTGTGCGTATTGACGCAACGGCATCAGCAATGGCCGAGTCCAATTCTGCCTGTGAATATAATCGGACAGATGTTTGTGTAACAGGTGTTTGCGTACTCTCTTGAATCGGTTGATCCTTTTTCTGGATATCTTCCGCATAGAGCGATGTTCCAATAATTAACAAAAATAGTGCCATCGTGATGTGAAAATGTTTTTTCATATTTCCCCCATTAAAATTTTTTATTGATTAAAGCCCCTTTTAAAACTTTTTCAGCTGCCCGTCGAATATCCTCAATCCCCTGTTCCAGCCTTTTTTTATCTGTCCTGAATGACAGAATACTCATCCGAATACCAAATTCACCAACCTGGCCATTGCCTCGAAAAGGACTGAGCAAAATTCGGCCCTGTTTATTGATTTCGTTGATAAAACATCTGTTAATATCATCTAAGAGTTTGCCTGAATCGGTGGTCTGAATCTTAAACACAAAGGTTGATAGCTGAGGTTTTGCAACAATGATCACCGGATCGATCTGTTCAATTTCTTTGCAGACCCATTGAGCAAGTAATATCTTTTCTTCCAGTTGATCCCTGAAAGCCTTGATACCCAACATTTTTATAGGAAGCCATACGCGAAGCCCTCTAAATTCTCTTGTCATTTCTGGAGATATATTCATGATATCATCAGGCAATACAGAATCAACGTGTTCAGGTAAATACGTTCCCTTGTTTTTAAATACAGATAACAATTTTTTTTGATCTTTAACCAGTAAAGCGCCGGTTCCATAAGGAAAAAACAGTGATTTATGCGGATCGACACACACAGAGTCGGCGCGTTCGATCCCTTTCATGATCCCTTTGCCGTGATCCGTCAGCATAAAAAAACCGCCATAGGCTGCATCCACATGAAACCATAAACCATAGTCTTTGGCGATGTCAGCCATGACAGAAAGATCATCAACAGCACCTGTGTTGGTCGTACCTGCATTGGCAATCAACATAAAGGGTTGGGTTCCATTTTTTTGATCGTTTTCAATTGATTGTCGCAAGGTGTTGATGCAAATACGATAATTTGAAGGATGACAGTCAATCTGTTGTAAATGTTTGTCTGAAAACCCACATAACTGCATGGCCTGATTCAAACAGCAATGGGTTTGATTGCTGGCATACACGCGTCCATTCAGAGCTTGATCAGGATCATGAGAAAAATGACAGGACCTTGCCAAATGTAAAGCATAAATAGTGGCTAACGATCCACCTGATGTAAGAACGCCACCAGAACGCTCTGAGTAACCAATAATATCGCAAAACCATCGAATGGCCTGATTTTCTATGGCAGCCAGCCCTGGAGCAGACATAAAAATTGTCACATAGCGGTTTAAGCACAGGCTGATAAATTCGGCCAGACAGGCATGAAACAAACCGCCCCCCGGAATATAGGCAAGATATCCAGGACTATTATCATTCGTACTTACAGGTGCTAATTTTTCAAAAATCAATTGAAACAGTTGATCGACATCCTGACAAGCATCTTCGGGCAAAGGTTCATTGATCTGTTCAATAAGATTTAAAGCTGCGTTGGTTTCTTCGGTTGATGGTGCCTGACTGATCCAGTTAACCCCTGATCCAGCCAGCGGCCATTGATCCGGTTCAAGATGCGCATCAGAAATATATTTCATTGCTGCGGTCACAAGCGTATTCATCGATTCAGCGGTTAATTGCATTATTTATCCTATTATTTTTAACGAGTTGTGGACATTTTTTAACGTTGAATAAGAAATCCGGCGTATGTCATATGTTTTTCATTATACGCATAGATACATAAGAATTCAACTTT
>PEAL01000348.1 GCA_002753725.1 Deltaproteobacteria bacterium | reverse complement strand
CTTCAGGGCTTAAAATGGAGGCTTTACATCACCCAGGGCGTTGCCCTGGGCTTATATTAATTCGCGCTTTCAGCGCTTTAAAACAAGCAAATGTCCGACTTTTTGGGAATGCGCCCCAGAAAAACAACGCATTGAAAATCTAAGGAACTCCCAAAGCTAAAGCTTTAGGACTCCACTATTCATCGAATTAAGGACCGTGTCTCCGAAATTAAAATGGGGAACTTATTTTCGAGCATTCCTAAGGAACTCCCAAAGCTAAAGCTTTGGGACTCCAGATGATCAGTTACTTAGAAAAGGTTACTGATCCAACGTCTGTATTCATTTCAGCCCAAATTCCCACAGGAAACACGTAATTGGGTAATGCATGGCCGCAATCGTAACCTGCAAAAACCGGTATTTCATCTCCAAAGCATTCCAGTATCAATTCGTAAATATGGTCCATATCCCCGCAATCCAGAAATGATCCTAAAAGGACCCCTTTCACATGATCAAAAGTTCCTGCCAAATGCATATGAACCAACAGTCGGTCAATACGATATGGTGCTTCCCCACGATCTTCCAAAAAAAGAATGCTTTCCAGGCAATTGATCGCATAAGGCGTTCCCACCATATGACATAGCGTTGTTAAGTTTCCCCCCCACAGTCTGCCGGAAACTGTTTGTTTGTTGCCCTTTGAAAGAATTTTGACAGCATCCGGTGGAGGCATGTTTTCCGGAAAAGGATCGGTTAATGCACGATAAAAAGCGTCAATGGTTCGAGGGTCTGCGTTGGCCAGCATGGTAACGACCGGGCCATGAAAAGTGACCCATCCATAGTGAAAGGCAAGAACATTTAAGAGGACAGTAATATCACTGAAACCGATCAATCGTTTAGGAGGCAACATAAATACATCCTCTGACACATATGGAATCATTCGCAACGTTCCAAAACCACCCCGTGCGCATACAATTCCATCAATATCAGACCGTTGTACCATCGATTCAAATGCTTGTGCGCGATGTTGATCATCACCTGCCAGATAACGTTTTCGTTTATAAATACCATCGGGAATGTCCACAGTGAAGCCCATATCTTTGATAGCAGACACACCGGTTTGAAATTTTTCATCATTGAATGCAGCAGCAGGCGCCACGATACCAATGGTATCCCCTGGTTTCAGCGGTTTTGGAACAATGGGCTGTTTCATGATTGCGATTCAGTGACAACGGCTTTCAGGTCTTTTGAACTGAAATTTGGAAAAAGCTTGTCAACGTCGTAAACAATGGCCGTATTGTCGCCATCTTTCCAGACACCTTCAATATAGTGTTCCATATTGGGAAAAATTTCGCCTGCTGAACACATTTGATACGGCGAAAATTCGACAATTCCTTCAACATCATCAACAATAACAGCAATGGTTCCACGGGATGACGATGAAATCAATATTCGATCCTGGATATCCATTTCTTTGGGAGGCAAAAGAAACCGTTGTCGAATATCAAAAACCGGAATAATACGGCCTTCCATATTGATCAAGCCCATTAAAAAGTTGAGAGATTCAGGCACATTGATTAATTCAATGGCCCGAATCACTTTTTGAACACGGTCAAGTGTAATTGCAAATCGCTGAGAATCGATACGAAAAACAAAAAATTGTTTGACGTGTATATGCTCTGTCTCGCTCATAAGGTCTAATACTCCTGTCGCAAAGCAAGGGGAGGGCCAATGATTTCATAATGAATGATGGCATCTTTTAAGTTCAGTTGACGGGATCGGATTTTTTTAGATATTCGCTGTTGACAGTTGGCCTGAGGCTTCATTTTCTGTTTACAGGTTTTTACAGCACGAGCATCTGATGGAACCTCTACAAAATCAAACTTCGGTGTGGGTTGCAGCTCTGAGTAAAGGGGTTCTGGTTCGAGATCTTTCCAGGGGTTGGCCGGTGTCTGTACAGGCTGTGACAGGCTTTGTTCCAAAGATCTTAACCATTCAACCACCTGGTTCATTATTCCACCTTGCTGAGGTGAATCCTTCGTATCACCGGGAGCTTTGTCCACAAATTCTTTAAACACCCATGATAACGCTCTTCCAATGATGACAAGGATAACAATAAAAAAAAATATAAAATCACCGATATCCATATGCAAGCATCCTTATAGGTTATTGTCCGGTTTGATCTTCATCAGCATCTTTGCCGCAGCCAATTTGAGATCGCATTTCCGTGTCAGCCATGATATTTTTCATTTTATAGTAATCCATGATCCCCAGATTCCCTTTTCGGAAAGCCTCAGCCATTGCCAAAGGAATTTCAGCTTCAGCTTCAACCACTTTTGCGCGCATTTCTTCAACTCTGGCTTTCATTTCCTGCTCAGCAGCAAATGCCATGGCGCGTCGTTCTTCAGCTTTGGCCTGGGCAATTTTTTTATCCGCTTCAGCCCTGTCAGTTTCTAATTCTGCACCAATGTTTTTACCAATATCAACATCAGCAATATCAATGGATAGGATTTCATACGCTGTACCTGAATCCAGACCTTTGGTTAAAACTGTTTTGGAAATGGTATCCGGGTTTTCCAGTACTCTTTTATGAGAATCTGCCGAACCAATGGTCGTGACAATCCCTTCACCCACACGGGCCAGAATGGTTTCTTCACCTGCCCCCCCCACCAAACGGTCAAGATTGGCTCTTACTGTTACACGGGCAATGGCTTTCAATTGAATGCCATCTTTGGCCATTGCGGCAACCAGTGGGGTTTCAATGACTTTTGGATTAACACTCATTTGAACAGCTTCAAGCACATTTCGTCCGGCCAGATCGATTGCAGCAGCACGATTGAAATTAAGTTCAATATTGGCCTTATCCGCAGCGATCAATGCCTGGATGAGACGCTGGACATTACCACCAGCAAGGTAATGAGATTCCATATCATTACTGGAAAGACTAATGCCAGCTTTGACGGCCATAATTTTACATTCAACAATCATTTTGGGCGGAACCTTTCGGAATCGCATAAAAATAATGTTGAGTAACCCTACGCTGGCACCAGACACCAGTGCCTGGACCCATAGAGATATCGATGCCCCGACAAAATAAATTAAAACAAACAGGGCGACGATAATTAAAATAAGAATGATCTGGGATAATCCCATGAGAACCTCCTGTATTAAAGGTGTAAAAAATTTTTTGAACCATAATCATGGTTCGTTTCAATGAATTAATTTTGAATATTACTGTTTAACGATCTTTCTTGCAAGAAGAAACTTCAATGGTTTTCTCGCTGGTGTTGGCAGGCAGACAGATAGCAAAGGTGGTCCCCTCCTTTCCGGTTTTTGATACAAATATATCTCCATGATGATCTTGTATGATACCATAACTGATTGACAGCCCCAGCCCTGTCCCTTTTCCAACATCTTTGGTGGTATAAAACGGGTCGAAAATTCGATTGACATACTCTGAAGATATTCCGCCACCCGTATCCTGTATAAAAATGATGACCATTTTTTCAGAATTTGAACACTCTGTTTTGATTTCAATTTGTCCAGCAGTGTTTTTATCCATGATGGCATCTCTGGCATTGGTGATCAAATTCAGAAACACCTGTTCCAATTGATTGGCATCACCTTTGACCTGTGGAAGATTCGAATCAAACACTTTCTTTAAGGTGATATTTTTCAAACGAAGCTGCTCTGATATCATCAAACATGCATCTTCAATCACCTGATGAATATCCACACCGCAAAATTCAGTATGAGATTGACGCGAAAACGTTCTTAAATGATTGATAATATTCATCATTCTCTTTGTATTTCGGTCAAATATATCCATATTGTCTATCAGCATATCACTATCGAATCGATCCTTTTTTATACTTTGAATAATCATTTGAACACCGGTTCGAATAACCATCAAGGGTTGATTCAATTCATGAGCAACACCTGCGGCCAGTTCACCAATGGAAGAGAGTTTTGCTGTTTGTACCAATTGGGCCTGGGTTTTTTTGAGTTGATCATATGCCTGACGAAGTTTTTCTTCAGCTTTTTTTCGTTGTCGAATATCCAGAGATACGCAAACAATTCCCTGTATCTGTTTTTTTTTATACATGATGGCTGCTGAAAAAAGGACTGGAATACGTTCGCCGGATTTGGAATGGAGTACTCGTTCACTGTTATACTCACCGCCCTGGGAAACCAGATGATCAATCCATGATCGGGTCATAAAAATATCATTTTCATCAAACAGCATTGACATGGGATGATCAAGAAGTTCAATAGCCGCATATCCTGAGAGTCTCATGGTTGACCGATTAATTTCATGGATATCTCCCATTTCATTCGTTACAACAATGCTTTCTGTCATGGTGTCAAAGATGTTTCTAATAAAATGTTGGGTTTCTGAGAGCGTATCTCGGGAGACCGTAATGTTTTGAAGATTTTCAGCCATCTGATTGAGCGCTTTGCCCAATTGTCCGATTTCATCTCCTGAAATGGTTTCAATTCTGTAACTCAGATCTCCTTTTGCCAGTCTGTGGGTTGCCGCAACAAGTTGAGCAATCGGCGTCATCAATGCACGACTCATGATCACCGCTCCGACGATTGCAAACAAGATCCCGATCAACACACCGGCCATCATCATAAAACGGATATTATTCATCAGATTAAGCGTTTTATGATGATCCGCTTTAATTCTGTTGTGAACTTTTTCTTGAACTTCAATCAAAGATTTTTGAACCTGTCCCTGAATTTTCACGGCGGCCATCTTCATTCTCATCAGTGTATCACTGGTGTCATCAAGGACATGTTCCTGTGAGACATAATTCATTATATAAATTCTTAATTGTTTGACAAGACGGGCTAAATTAATAATTGCGGATTCTTCTGCGTGTCCAAGCATTTTTTCAAGAAGGAGACATTCGTCAACAACACGTTCCAGAGGGACAACAACATCATTCAAGCTGAAGGGGAGATCCATGAGCTGGTCAAAGGAAAAATTAACATTTGTATAGATTTTTTTGATTACTTGATAATTTTTTGCTGCCGATAGTTTCAACGCTTCCGGGACATTTTGAATCTGGCGATTTAAATAGAACAGCTTTTTATAGGTATCTGAAAATTTTTTGTCTGCCGATTTTTTGAGAAGGGATCGCATGTCTGAATCTGGATGCACGGATTCACTTTCAATGTTCAAAACGATAACCTGGATAGTTTTGAATGGATTTGATAGATCCCCGTTGCATCCCAATATTTTTTCAAGAGAATTGCTTTTTTCAATCAATAGGTCCAATGCAGCAACGATATCTTTGTACTCAATTTTATCTCTGTGAATATACAATTCAAAAGCGTTTTTTGTTTCAATGAGTATCCGTGCAATGGTATCTGCTTTTTCTCGAACGGGTTCTTCGTATACAATCACAGAATCAAGAGATATTTTTATTTTATTAATATTGTAGAAGGAGAAAACACATATCACGATGATAATGAAAAGAAGAAAAAAAAGGCCTGCGTTTCTTGTTGTTTTAAAGGACATGAATATTAATACCTCTGTTCATTCATTGAGCAAACTTTAAATAAAGTGTTTCAACAACATCTCCA
>PEAL01000347.1 GCA_002753725.1 Deltaproteobacteria bacterium | reverse complement strand
TGTATTCATCTTTTCATCTCCCCATTGGGTACCGATAACAACCAGATTTGGCATTCAAAACTCCTCTAAATAATAACGCATGACGACGTTAAAAAAATAAAAAGGAACAGCGATGAAAAGATGAATACAAGCCGATGTTCCTATAAAATCTTTGTCAAACTTGATTAGTTGAGCGGTTGATATTTGATTTTCCATTTCTCGCAACCATAATAATCAATTTGTTGTTGCGTAAATGGATAACATCCGCAAAGAAAATAGTTCCAATAAAAAGAGTTGTAGCCAACACAAATGCCTTCTTTTTTGTTTAATAATGGACAACTGATTTTATCGCAACATCGAACACACCCATAACAGGTATTTTCCTCATGAATCCAGTTACCGGACAAGGCAATAAACGTTCGATCAGGACTTCGTCTGGGCTCACTGGTCAGCGGAATAGCAAATAAAAATTTATACTTCCAATCTTTACACATCATCCACAATACACGATAGGACTGCAAAACGATGCGATGATAATATTTGACATATGGCCAAAAAGCCCATGTTTTAAAAAAAAGTTTTGATCCAATGGGAGCAGTAAGGTATGCTGTCAATCCGAATGTAAGCATGGCCAGTAAACCATAAATCAAAAATAAAATCCGAGCCATTGCCCATTTAAATTCATGGGTAAACCATGATATAACTTGTTCCATGTTGATATTTTGAAAATGATCAACCGTTATTGCGATGGCCTTGCTTTTTAACCTTTGGGTTTTTTTGATAATTGTCTTTTTCATGTTGAATTCCTTGTTTCTCGTGTGTCATAAGTTCGTTAAACGTTGGCAGAGATGATGGCTAACTTACAATACGCGAGCTTGTTTGAAAAAAGAAAAAAATAGAAACCATATACAGTTTTTATTTGTTTGTCAATTCAGGAAAAATTTTTTATTATGTGTTATGGAACGTCTTCATTCAAATAATTTTCGACGCTCCAATATGGAATTGATTAGCGTGTAAAATCCAGTTCGAGTGAGAGATATCAATGCTTAAAAATGCGGCAAAAAAAATTTTAAAACAAGTTTTTGGTTATTCAGAATTTCGAAATCTTCAAAAAGAGATTATCGACAATATTTGTAATAAAAACGATACCCTTGTTATCATGCCTACTGGCGGAGGGAAATCATTGTGCTATCAGATTCCAGCCCTTCTATTTGAAGGGCTGACAATCGTGGTTTCTCCGCTCATTTCACTGATGAAAGATCAGGTGGAACAACTCAGAGCCTTGAGAGTGTCTTCAGCGATTTTGAACAGCAGCTTATCTTATGATGAATACCGAAACAACATGTCAATGGTAATCTCCGGGCGGGCAAAGCTTTTGTATCTGGCTCCTGAAACATTGATGAAACCCAATATTCTGAATATGCTGGCCAATCTTACAGTGGATAGCCTGACCATCGATGAAGCCCATTGTATTTCAGAATGGGGGCATGATTTTCGACCGGAGTACCGTCAACTTATTGAAATTCGAAAGCTTTTCCCCGATGCGGTCTGTATTGCACTGACAGCAACCGCCACCCAACGTGTACAAAAGGATATTAAAGACTGCCTGGGATTTAATGATGAAAACGAGTTCATAGACAGCCATGATCGAAAAAATTTGTTTATCCGCATCGAACCCAAATCCAACGGGGTTTCTCAGGCCATCAAATTTATTCGACAATTTCCAGGTCAGTCGGGTATTGTGTATTGCTCAACACGTAAACAAGTGGATGATTTATATGTTCTTTTGGATAGTGAAAGCTTTTCTGTAAAACCGTATCACGCTGGTTTATCCGAGCAAGAACGCCGGTTGCATCAGGAAATGTTTATTCGTGACGATATTCAAATCATTGTGGCAACCGTTGCTTTTGGAATGGGTATCAATAAGCCCAATGTTCGATTTGTTCTTCATTACGATATGCCCAAAAATATTGAAACTTATTACCAGGAAATTGGACGTGCCGGAAGAGATGGGCTTCGGTCTCATTGCTTGATGCTCCATGGTTATGGAGATATCAAGAAAGTTCAGTATTTTATTAAGCAAAAATCGTCAGCTGAACAAAAAATTGCTCAAATGCATTTAAATGCTTTACTTGGATTTATTGAATCCCATGTCTGCCGTCGGAAGCCTTTGTTGTCCTATTTTGGAGAAAAATATAAATCCAAATCCTGTGATATGTGTGACAACTGTGTGACCAGTCAAAAGCCTTTACAGGATCTCACCATTTTGGCGCAAAAATTTTTGTCGTGTGTGAAACGAACCGATGAGCGTTTTGGTATTCATCATATCATCAATGTGCTTCGCGGTTCCAAAGAAAAAAAAGTTCTAAAATTCGGCCATCAAAATCTATCAACCTATGGTATTGGAATGGAACTGTCTCGAATACAGTGGCAACACCTGGCTCGTCAGCTCATTCAACAAAAGCTGATGGTTCAGGATCAGGAATATGGCTCATTGAGTATAACCGATGATGCCTGGAAGGTGTTTCGCGGTGAACAAACTGTTTTAGGATTGTTAAAGGAAGACAAAGAAAAAGAAACCGTGCGGCCAAAAGAAGCACCAGTGGATTACGATCGAAACCTGTTTGAGCAACTCAGAATTAAGCGCAAGGAATTGGCTGATACGGCCAATGTTCCGCCTTACGTTATTTTTTCAGATAACACATTGATTGAAATGGCAACTTACTATCCTCAAACGCCAAAAACACTGTTGACCATTCATGGCGTTGGAGATATTCGTTTGGAACGATATGGAGAACAATTTTTAAATATTATTAAATTGTATTGTGAAGACCATCACATTCAGGAAAATATAAAGAAAAATTATACGCCCAAAAAATCCGTATCGGAAACCAACGGGCTGGGTCCTAAATCCATTGTTATTGCAAAAATGTTTAACAAGGGGCACGCCATTGATACATTGACTGAAAAATTTGCAGTGAAAAAAGCAACGATCCTCAATCATTTGAAACGCTGTGTAGAAAATGATTTTATGGTGAATGTTGAAAATATTATTGCTGCATCAACATTGTCATCAGAAATGCAAAGCCGAGTTTTGGACTTGTTTGAAAAACTGGGACATGAGCGATTGAAACCGCTGTATCTTGAACTGGATGGCGCTGTTGATTATGACGAATTAAATTTAATGCGGATGTATCATTTGAGCATGCGATAGGGATCATGCACTTTTTCCTGATAGGATAGCAGATATAAGGATCATCCAAATTTAAAAGGGTTTACATGCACTACCGTTTTTTAATCGTTCATCATGCAACGGTCATACAAAAAATTATACATAAATTTCTGTTAAAGCTGTATGATTCAGCACTGGTGGATATTTGCCTGCCAGAAGATCAAGCATTGAAACACATTGCTGAAGAAAAATACCACATTGTTTTTTCAGGTCTTGAAATGGCAGGGCTGAATGGGTTTGATATTCATAATCAATTGCGGTTATCCAAATTGAATTCAAATACGCCCTTTATTATCATGACCGCCTCAGATTCTTCGCGACAGAAGGATCGGTTCAAACATCGGGGCATTCCCTTTTTTCTGACCATCCCCTGTACCTTTCGTCAATTTCAAAAAATTACACAGGTGGTATTGCATCCGGATCTTCCAGATGAGCACATGCGATTTTTGATTCCAAAAGCACAAGCAGATATTCAAGTGGGAAATCGCCTGTATAAAGCTAATATTGTCAATATTGGTATGGATAGCATGGACTGTGAACTGCTATGCCCGGAGGAAATGGCCAGCATGATTCGGGATTGCGCGGTCAACCTGCGTTTTCCTGAGCAATATGGGCATGTTCATATTGACGACATTCACGCATCATTGTTACGTTTTAGCACCAAAGCGCGTTTAACCGATACCATGCCCCAACGATTGAGGACCACATGGAAATTTACCTTTACCGGTTTAGATAATCAATCGGAACTGGCGCGGGTCATCAATCAAGCGCCCAGGTTTTCACTGGATATGTATGAAGATCTTGACAATATCTATGAAATCAATGACAAGCTGACCCTGTCCAATGAAGCCATGCAAAATGACCTCTACAAGCTCCAGCAAACCAATGAACGGCTGTTAAAAAAAATTGAAGAATTGGAAACCATTATTTCAGAAAATCGTCAAACCGAAACCTTTCAGTTTAAAGATGTTTCTCTCAGCGCTCTGATCAATGAAACTGCGAAAACAGCAAACGATCCAGCAAAGTTAAAAATCTTTCAGCGAGTGATCGACGATAATGTTCAGTTAAGAAAATTTATCCATCAAAGCACTGCGAGTTAACATGATACTTTTTGCGCGTTCAAAATTTAAAGTTCTATTTTTTATCCAATGGTTATGTATAGCTATTTTTCTTTTACCCCCCCAGCTACTCGCCATTACGCAAGCATCACCCATTGTGTGTGAAAATCAACAATTGATCTTTCAAGCCGATCAATTGCCCATAAAAGACGTTTTACAAGTGCTTCATAACCAGTGTGGCATTATCATTTCAGGGTTAAAACTTCCTGAAGATTATCCCTTGACCTATCACGCCAAAGGGCCTGTGTTAGAAATTATTAAACGATTGCTTCGTTATTTGCAAGCCGAGAGCTACGCATTTGAATTCAACGGCGATCAATTATCGCATGTTCTCATATTTTCCAAAGGAACAACAAAAAATTCGTTGCCTCCTGCTCTCCCCAATTACACGGGTTTTGAAAATAAAAACACAATCAATGTCGTCAAAGTTTTGGATATTGTTCCCGACAGTCAGGCAGAAGTTCATGGTTTTCAAAAAGGGGACCTTATTATTGAATATGATTCTGTTCCCATTCAATCTGCCTCTCAACTTGTTTCCGAGGTTCAAAAAAAGAAAAATTTGCAGAGGGTTGATCTGGTCATTGTTCGTAATAAATCCAGACAAACTTACGTGATTAACAGTGGCTTGATTGGTGTGCGTATTCAGACTGTTCGTATTCCTGAGGGCGAAATTAAATGAGTGTAACCCCGCATCGCCTGAATAAATTTTGTAAGAAATTCAATCTTTTTATGTCTATATCAGACCTCTGACTGCATGACTTCTAAAAATGCACTAATTCATAAATTATCAAGCAGTTAACGACTTTTGCGAGATAAATTGGACGCTCAACATTTTTCATATTTATAACATTCTGTATTCGTTGACAATTTGATTTTGCCCCTTGACAAATTCATCGTTTGTCAATGGGGTTAAACAACAAATTAAATCAATAGGTCGCATACGTCTACAAGTGTTGGTTTTTTTATTAACCATAACTACAGTATGTTATGTGAACATTTTCTTCAAAATGCACTTGGTGTAAACAAGAATGCGTTATGCATATTCATAACCTGCACCCAAGGTAAATTCAGATCTCCTGACATACAATTTTTAACCAACTGAATATATTAGCTTTTCAAGATTGGACTGCGTAATTTGGACATGAGAAAGTTTAAACATAACAAAATCCATTTGTCAGGTTTATATAGTCAATTAATATAACAGGTTATGCCGTATTTTTGATAGTGCGTAAAATGAATGCCAA
>PEAL01000346.1 GCA_002753725.1 Deltaproteobacteria bacterium | reverse complement strand
TGGCATACGGAAGTGGAAATTTATCACAATATATTTGGAAAGCATATCAGCGCAAGCTTTTTGCCACGAGTGCTAAACAATTTTGCAAGGGTCATCATTTCAACGCGAATGAAAACAGAAACGCCAGCCACGCGCGAATGGATTGAAAATCCATCCAAATACAAACGCTACTGTGATGAACATCTTCAATTGCTTCGAATGGAGATTTACGCAGGAATTATTCCCTCCTGGTTGAGCGAAGATGATCGTAAACGATTTACCGCCAAACGACGCCGAAAATTGTTGGGAGAATCGGACGATGAAGGTAACACAGGCTTTTCCGGTAGAGACTCTATTAAAACGTTCAATGAGTTTTATTCAAACTATTCCAAAGATAACCCCTTGATCACGATGTCCATGCTCTATAAATTTTTTTCCAAATACAACAAAGAACAATCAGAAAAAATATCTGAATCGTTTTTAAACTCTCTGGTTCAAATGTACAATTATACAATTTTGCAGGAAGTCAAAGAATCCTTGTATGATTATAATGCCGATGAAATTTCCAGACATGTTAAACAATATATTTTTGCATCCAATTTCGAACCCGGCACCAGTCAAACCTGTCCATTTACCGGCGAAACCATCAAAATAGACGAAGACTTCTTTTTAAATGTTGAAGATCGAATTTTTGGAAATCAAAAAGATAAATCGCAACGACGTCGGTTTCGCGAGGATATTCAAAAAGAATATACGTCAAAAACGCTGACACAGGAAATCATCATCGATAAGAAAAATATTGTTGACACCAAATTGTACGCATCCTTATATGAAAGATATGTCCACAACCTCAAAGAAAAAGTTTTGGATCCCTTTCTTGAAAATGAAAATTTCAGACGCGCAATCAAAGATTATGATATAGAAGAATTCAAAGCATATGATAAACGGATTCAGCATGATATCACTTTTTTGATTCAAAATCTGTGCAACAAATTCGGGTATTCTGAACAAGGCGCAAAAGAAGTGTGTATTTATGTGATTGACAATGATCTGGCAAAGGCATTTGCTATTAATCAATGATCGCATGGTTAGGAACCAAAATTTAATAACTTTCCCATTCTTGCATCTACTGTTAACTATTTGGAGATAGAATTGAGTGAAGACAGCTCAAGCCTGGTCAGGGCTACCCCAAAAATATTTATTTTCTTAGATCGTGATGGTGTTATCAATAAAGATTCATCAGAATATATCAAAAACCGCTCTGAATTTCATTTTCTCCCGAGAACGCTTGAAGCAATCAAGTTGCTAACCCAAAACGATTTTTCATGTATTATCATTTCCAATCAATCCATGATCAACCGGAAGATTTCCACCCTTGAAAATCTCATGGATATGCATATATATATGTTATCCGAAATTCAATCGCATGGAGGTCATATTCAGGATTTCTTTTTTTGTCCACACCGACCGGATGAATACTGCATGTGCCGCAAGCCCAAACCAGGTATGATTGTAAAAGCTGCATCCATCCATTCAATAGATATCTCACAAAGCATTATGATTGGCGATAGTCTGAAAGACATTCAATGTGCAATCAATGCCGGATGCCGCCATGCCATATTGGTTCGAACAGGGAATGGAATAAAAACTGAAACAGTGCTTGCAGACAATGCTTTAAAAGCGAGTTTTATTGCCAATGATCTGTTGGATGCAACACGATGGATTTTAAATTCTTTCAAAATTAATGTGAGGTAAGATGAAAAAAATGCTCGTAGATTCAAATGGAAAGGTGTTAACTGGCTTAATATCCACACCGGTGGATGAGGTCAACTATAAAGAGTATCCATTTCAATTGCTGTCTGGATATCAGGTTCCAGAATTTTTGCGGCCATTTTTTGTCAATCAGTTCATATTTTTGGGCATTTCAGGAAATGACCTTTTTATTGGCCTTGCTGTTATCGATTTAAAATATGCTGCCAATGCATTTGTGTATGTGTATGATCAAAAAAACAGACAATTGATTGAAGAAAAAAAACTGGCATTATCAAAAGATGTTTTTATCAGTTCACAACCCGACCGTTGCCGAAGTTTTTTTCATACCCGGGGGTTCACTGTCGATACTGATAATGGTCATTTTTCTGTAAAAACATCTCAAATTACGCTTGATGTCTCCATTGATTTAAAAAACAGCATGCCGCTGCGATTGTGTACACGAGCAGGATATAATGGATGGGTGTATACGCAAAAGACAACGCCTATAGAACTTTCCGGTTCTCTATCTATAAATGGGCAGATGCTTTCTATAAAATCTCCGAATTATATGGCCCTTGTGGACTGGACAACGGGTTATATGCGAAGGGAAACATTCTGGAATTGGGCTGCAATTACGACAGTATTGAGTGATGGCCGAAATTTTGGCATGAACCTGTCTTGTGGTGTTAATGAGACGAGCTTTACAGAAAATGCTTTTGTTATCGATAATGTGATGACCAAAGTAGATATGGTGCATTTTGATTATGATCCAAAAAATCTCTTCACTCCCTGGATGATCCGGTCTAATGATCAAAGAATAAGTCTAAGGTTTGAACCCGATACGCATCGTTCAGAAAATATCAATGCATGGATTGTAACATCCAGATTTACCCAGCTCATGGGTCGTTTTTCAGGTCATGTGCAAACCGATGATGGGGAAATGATTTATATCAATAATTGTCCTGGATGGGCTGAAGATCATTTTGCGCGATGGTAATAAAGCATTTGGTGCAGAAGGAGGCAAAGTTATGAATGCTGTAAGTAATATATGGATAGAAGAAGGTAAAAAAGAAGGTAAAAAAGAAGGTAAAAAAGAAGGCCTTCTGGAAAAAGCAAGAGAAATGGTCATAGAAATAGAAGCGCTAAAAGTCAAATATAACAATGTTTCTCAATCCATATCTGCTTTTGTTCAATCGATTAAAGATGAAAATATTTTGCGTAATTTACTTCGAGAGGTTATTTTATCTAATGACATTAATGAATTTCAATATCGATTGAAAAAAATAGCGGTTTAAAACTTGACAACTTTTCTCAAATACCTGTAAATAATAATTAACTAAATTATGTAGGGTTTTTTACTATTTTTTAAAAATTGCAAGCGCCATGTTTAAAATGGGGCTTACGTTTTTTAGGTATTTTAAGGAGGTTTTAATGTCAGTAAAACAGTTTCGTTTACTATGGATTCTTTTTTTGGCCATCGGGGTAACAGGATGTCAAATCCATCTACCCGAATTTTTAGTTAATCCTATCAAATCAATCAAAGCGATCACATCAAGTCCATCATGCAAAGGAATCAAAACAGATGATTCTTTTGATTCCTTTGAACCTGTTATCATCAAAGGGCCATATATTCAGCGGACAGATCATGTGATGTTTATTCTGGATGCATCTTTATCTATGGCGACCAATATGCATGGTGAAAACAAGTTGAAATATGCCAAACAGATTATCAATCGCATTAATCTGACCATGCCCAAAATGCATATTCATTCATCACTTCGTACTTTTGGCAATACCATTCGTCCGGCAATATACAAGACAGAGCTTGTTTACGGGCCTGAACTACATTCCAGGCAAGCCCTGGGCGATGCCTTGCGAAAAATAAAAAAGCCAGGAGGAATGAGTGCATTGCATCAGGCCCTTTTAGCGGTTAAAAATGATTTTAAAAATGCCACCGGTCACATCTCAATTATTGTTGTGACAGATGGAAAAGTCATGGGCCCGCAGGCCAGACAGGCTGTCTTGTCACTGAAGAAAGATTTTGGTAAAAGAATCAGTATCTATCCAATAACTGTTGAAAATAAACCCTCTCCATCTATGGAAACAATGGTCAAAGAAGCCGGACAGGGATTTGTGGAACGAGCGGATGCTATTTTTTCTCCGGAAGATATGGCGACATATGTCAACAAGGTGTTTTTATCCAGAATTCACCATCAAGACAAGGATGGGGATGGTATAACCGACGATATTGACAAGTGTCCAAACACTCCCGCAGGTGCGCGAGTGACAATCAATGGATGCTGGGTCATTGGTAATATTCATTTTAAGTCAGATTCATGGAATGTTCCACCTGAAATGAATCCATACTTAGATGAAATTGTCGCTATTTTGGAAAATAACCCAAATCTCTGGATGGAAGTTCAAGGACACACCGACTATACGGGAACGTCAGAACATAATTATTCCTTATCAAAAAATCGAGCCAAAGCGGTGATGAACTATTTGATTCATAAAGGGATTTCTGCAGATCGTTTAACATCAACAGGATATGCGGCAACAAAACCCATTGAGTCAAATAAAACAGAAGAGGGAAAAGCATTGAACCGACGGGTAGAGTTAAAACCCCTTCAAAATTAATAAAAAAATGGGGGAAAAACTTAGCGACTATCCATACATTCCCCCATTCTCCCAAATCTTCAAATCATATAATACATTTTTCAATGCAGATTATTTTTGACCAGGGCATCCATTATTTTTTTCTTGCCATGGAAATAAATTCTGTTTTTTCCATGGCAAGTTCAAGATAAAAACGATGCATATCATTGATAATAAAAACAACCCGACGATTATCGTTATAATCATTTTCCGGATGCAGAACGATGGAGCTGTTCAGCGCCAGTGCTTTGGGCTGACCAAAAAATGATGTCAGATTGTATTTATTCTCCACCATACGCATGGTGTGTCCCATGATTTGGTTGGTCATTTCGCCGATACTGTCCGGTACTTCATTGGTGGTATGATCTTTTGCCAGCTCTTCTTCAGGCAATCCCATTGCAATCATGTAACCTCTATACAGTGACAGGGCCGCAGCGCCTATAAAATTAATCACGCATAATCCATTGTAGTCACCACTAAACTGAACAAAACAGCCAATATCCGGTCGCAAGCTGACGCGAGGGATACTCTGAATGGTTGTTGAGTATTTGATGTTTTGTTTGGTGCTGGATTCCAATACTTGTTTGACAGAATTAAAAAAAGTTGCTGCAACAATGTCTATTGCTGGGGTAGGTGCATCCATGATGTTCCTTTCTTTGAATCTCAAGAGTGATTCATATATGGGCTAAAGGAAAAATTAAGCCCGAGGTTAAGATAAAAGAGTAACAATCGGTATTATTTTGTTTCGGTATTTTTATCCAAAGATAATTCTTGAACAGTTGATGCATCTGTTATCAAGTGTGACGAAAAATCCACCTTTTCACCGGTAAGCAAGCGACCTGATCGTGTGATCATTGTGTTGTCTTCCAAAACAGCAATACCAAATTTTTCCATAACCTGAGATTTAAATTCATATTCCATTGATTTCTTTTTCAATTTATATGCAAAAATCATCCAGGTTAAACCAAAAAGGGTTCCGATACCCAGAGTTGAACATAAAAGGATTAGCAAAAATTGAACCGATTGTTCACCCAATCTTTGCAAATATCCTACAATATCATCTATACGATAGATAATTCCAGCCCCAATGCCGACTAAAAAAAGTGCCAATAGAAAAGGAATGTTAAAAAGCGTCTGAACAATGGATTCAAAACGGTTATTATCACCAGCGGTTTGGGTGGCAGACGACACTGTTTTGTTGATGTCAT
>PEAL01000345.1 GCA_002753725.1 Deltaproteobacteria bacterium | reverse complement strand
TATGGTTGCTGGTCTGACAGGAGCCCCCCTTTTAAAACATGCGCTAACAGGTGAACCGGCTCAAGCGGTTCAATTGGGAGAATCTCTGGCCGCACAATTATTAAAACAGGGCGCAAAAGAAATACTCGACAACATATACAATAGATAGGAAATGAGCATGACAGGCAAAGTCTTTTTATTGGGGGCAGGACCGGGTGATCCGGGGTTAATTACCCTTAAAGCCGCTCAATGTATTCAATCATGTGATGTCATTATTTATGATTATCTGGCATCTCCAGCATTACTCTCCATTGCTCCAGAAAATACCGAACAAATATATGTCGGCAAAAAGGGTAGCGACCACACCATGAAGCAGGATCAAATCAATCAGTTGATTGTTGATAAAGCTCTTGAGGGGTTGACAGTTTGTCGTCTGAAAGGGGGCGATCCTTATATTTTTGGCAGGGGGGGGGAAGAAGCAGACATCTTGAACGCGCATCATATTCCTTTTGAAGTTGTTCCGGGAATTACATCCGGCATTGCTGCACCCGCTTATGCAGGAATTCCGCTAACCCATCGAAAAATGACATCCACCCTGGCATTTGTTACTGGACATGAGGACCCAACCAAAACCGAATCCAGCATTCATTGGCCATCACTGGCAAAGGGTATTGGAACGCTCGTTTTTTACATGGGTGTCAAACAATTGCCAGGCATTGTCGAGCAGCTTCTAAAACATGGAAAACCTGCGGATACCCCTGTTGCACTGATTCGATGGGGGACAACATGCCGTCAACAAACAGTCACCGGACATCTTCATTCCATTGTCGATATCGTAAAAGCTGCCGGACTTCGAGCGCCTGCGATTATTGTGGTGGGTGAAGTGGTCCAACTGCGGGAACAGTTAAACTGGTTTGAACAAAAGCCCTTATTTGGTAAGACCATTGTGGTCACACGCGCACGTCAGCAAGCCAGCGATCTGGTCAAACAATTGACTGATCTGGGTGCGGAGTGTATTGAATGTCCAACCATAAAAATTGTCCCACCTGAACATAACGATCCAATGATTGATGCCATTCAACGCATATCGGATTATGATTGGCTGGTTTTTACCAGTGTCAATGGTGTACTGTCCTTTTTTGATCGTTTATTTGAAATGGGAAAGGATGTGCGTATCCTTGGACATCTGCGTTTATGCACCATTGGTCCGGTTACTGCGCGTCAATTGATGACATATGGCCTAAAAACAGACATTTTACCAGAAACCTATCGCGCTGAGTCTGTTGTTGAAGCCTTTGAAAAGGAAACCATCAAGGGAAAACGCGTTTTGCTGCCTCGTGCAAAAGAGGCGCGAAGTGTTTTACCCGACGCCTTGCGTGAAATGGGAGCGACGGTTGATGAGGTGACAGCCTATCAAACCATTGCGGTTTCTGGCCATGATTCAGACGTGATGCATCGCATTCAACAGGCAGAAATTGATATGGTCACATTTACCAGCTCATCAACAGTGACCAATTTTTGTGATATTTTTTCGAAAGTCATTAGAACTGATGACTTTCAACAGCATGTAGCCATCGCCTCCATTGGTCCCATAACCTCAGAAACAGCCAGGAAAAATGGGTTGAACATCTCTGTAGAAGCTGAAGCATTCACCATTCCAGGCCTGGTTCAGGCGGTAAGTGACCATTATTTAAAGACGCACACTGAAGAAAGGAGCATCCCATGAAAATATCATGGAATCCAGGAGAATTATTAAAAGTGTCCGGTCATTACTGGATCGGATGCACACTTCACGCAGGTGTGAAGCTTGATATCTTTTCAATGATTGATGAACACGTAAAAACCGCTTTAGATATCAATACCATGATCAATGGCGACATCGATGCAACAACACGTCTTTTGGATGCCCTTGTGGCCATGGGGCTTCTAAAAAAACAGAAGGGTTCATATGCAAACACCTCTGAAAGCCTGATGTTTTTACACAAAGCCTCCCCAAAATATGTGGGATATATGATTCAGCACCATCATCATCTGGTGGAATCCTGGTCAAAATTGGATCAGGCGGTAAAGACTGGAAAACCTGTTCGTACCAATGCCTCATTTGCTGATGAAACCGTCAGAGAGAGTTTTCTCATGGGGATGTTTAACAATGCTTTAAATTTAGCGCCATATATTGCAGAACAGGTTGATCTTACCAATAAGCATCATCTTTTAGATCTGGGAGGCGGTCCGGGCACGTATGCCATACATTTTTGCATGAAAAATCCTGAATTAAAAGCCACCATATATGATCTTCCAACAACGCTGCCTTTTGCGAGCAAAATTATTGATCGTTTTCAAATGGCTGAAAAAGTTTCATTTGTTGGAGGAAATTATTTACAGGATCAACCAACAGGTGATTTTGATGTGGTATGGTTATCCCATATTCTTCATGGCGAGGGACCAAAGGACTGTGAGCAATTAATCCAAAAAGCAGTATCTGTCTTAAAACCCGGTGGATTGATCCTGATACACGAATTTATCCTGAATGACACCCTGGATGCCCCCCTGTTTCCAGCACTTTTTTCATTAAATATGCTTATAGGAACCCAATCCGGCCGGGCTTATTCTGAAAAACAACTCTTTGATATGCTTATGAAAGCAGGCCTTAAAAATATTCGTCACATTCCCCTTGAAACACCGAATGATTCTGGGATTGTTACAGGCGAACTTCTTTAAAAGAAACGGATCAATATGTCTTTTAATCGGGTAATAGAGGATATTCGAGGGTTTATTCAGCACCAACCAGATCATAGGGTCAGAAAGCAGGCCAAAGGGTCTTATCAAGCATTTGTCAATATCAGCGGTAAAAAAGAAATCGTTTTAACGCGAGACGTTGGTCGTGAATTGGGTCATCCCCAAAACACATCTCTGGCTTTTCTGGCCTGGACAGATCAACCTGTATATACCAATCAAATTACACTCATTGGCCCTGACCTGTCAGAACATCAGGATACGCACATGGCTTTTGGAAAGGCCCTGTTACTGTCAGTAAAAGAATTTGATCCAGACAATACATACGAACGGTATCAGGAATTGGATTTACTGCGCTTTAAGTTGAATATTTGCGGCTACATGATGCGTGCGGCATCTCAGCAAATGCGAGAATGGAGTAGAATCAGCCAGAAAGCATTGGGGCAAGGATTTTCATTGTTCGATTTAGCCAGTGCCTGGATTGATTTGTATTCACAGCTTCCCTATGTGACAGGTGTTGAAGTAATTGTTTTAACTGATGAAAATGCAATACAGCAACTGGATCCCATTGCTCAGAATGTCTTTCAATATGTTCGTGCCATGATGAAAATGCACGAAGAAACGAATCTGGATTGTTCAACATGTGAATATCAGGAGGTTTGCAGTGATGTTCAATCCTTGAGTGCCATGCGGAAGCGGATCATTGAGAATCGTGATTCCTAAGATGAATTTAAAGCGTCTTATTTCATCTTATTCATCTTTTTCAGTGTAATCCTGGTTCAAAAAGAATGAACAAATTTTTTTCACCGACAATTTTGGTTACACTCATTTAAAATTGGGGATACGTTTTGTAAAATAGTGTTGAAATTTCTGAAGGAATCCTTTCATTTCAGGACTGTCTGGGGTTTTGGGAAATAATTCTGTGCTGCCGGTCAACCGAAACAATTTAACAACAGATTGAATATATTGATAGCGGATCACAATGGCATTAATTTCACTGAATACCAGTTTGGATTGAATATCCAGTAAGTCAATAATGGCAAGGCTTCCCTGAAGATATGACACTTCGGCCAATTTTAAATTTTCTCGGGCAAGTTCAACATCCCGGATAGCAATAAATGCTTTGTTACGCGAAGCAAAGTGTTCATAATAAGATAAACGAATATCCTTTGCCAGTGTATTTTTCAATTGCTCGATGCGGGCCCGGGTTTCTTTAATTTTTATTCTGGCTAATTCTAATTCTTTAAACCGGATACCGCCCGAATACAAGGGAACATTCAGTCGAATTTCTGCTTGCCATCCATTACCATAACTATTGTCATAATTGTCCGATTCATTTAAAAATAATATTTGATTGGAGATTATTTTTAAATGATCGGGATCTGTCTGATCAATACCTGTAGCAACCGGTAACATCCTGTTTTCCAGTTCACGGTGAGAGGATTGAAATTGATTGAAAAACGATGCCCCTGCTGTAAGGTTTGGAAAAAATTTGCATTGAATCCGCTCTTTCTCCGCCTGTGCTTTTGCCAGATGCGATGCCAACAATTTTAATTCAACAGAATCCATGTAGGCTTCTTCAATAAGAAAATCCCTAAATATTTTAATATGCTGATCGGTATGATAAAATTTATCAAATCGTCTGGCATACCCTTTAAAGGAGTCTTCAGAAAATTCATCCCGATCTGTCAGACGAAATACACATTCATCCGGTAGATTCAGCAAGGAAACCAACATGGCCCTGGCCTGATTCAGGGCCTGATCAGCTTCTATCAAATCGGAACGTCCCTGATCATATTGAATTTCTAAACGGATCACATCGCTTTTGGCGGTTTCTTCAAGGTCAAAGCGCAATTGGGCGATGTCCCGATGTTTTCTAAACAATCGAAGTTGTTCCCGTCGGATAGCAACAAGATCTTCAGCCATCAACGTATTTAAATAGGTCATAATGACCGATACCATCATATCTTGCTCTGAAACTTTGATATCATTTTCGGCAACTGATATACCCATGCGTGAAGACTGAATCTGTTTGTTCAATTCCGGATTAAAAATATTCTGTACAAGACTCAATTCAAGCAGGCTTTGGCTTCGATAAGCAGGTTGAACGTCAGCCCGGGTTTTATCAATTTGCGCATACCGAACTCCGGCATCAAGTTGGGGGAAATATCCCCTTTGAGTTAAATGATATTGCGCTTGAGCCAATTGTTTTTGATATCGCTTGACAATCAATGAGGGATTGAGAGTCAGGGCCTTTTGAATCGCTTCTTCAAGAAAAAGAGGGGCTCTTGTTTCACCAGTACCGATCAGTCGGGCATCATAGGAGAACTCTATGGGAATGTGATAACCAATCGCCTCGGCAGTGTCCTGATTAAAAATCAATTCCAGTTTCCAATTGTCTGTTACTGTCAGATCTTTAGGATGGATCCCATTTAAAATATTATACATTTTTAACGCATTTTTTCTGCCCATTTGTTTGAAATCAAAATCATTTAATGCAGCCAGGGCACCTCTTTCAACACCATATAAACCATCCACAGAAATGCTGTGTATCTTGTTTTTGATAAAAAGATTAAAAATATCCCGAATCGTTTGATCATCAAATTGGTGGAGTCGTCCCACCAGGGCAACAGTTGATTTTAGATTGTTTAGCTTATCAACATAATCTTTGGGCGATATTTTGACCACTTCAAAGGTTGATGGTATTTCATTATTTCGTTGTGAGCGTTTGATAACACTGGCAACCATTGCAGGAATACTCGGGTTGTTGTCGCATAAAAAGGATGAGCAGATATAGGTAATTCTTTGAAAGGGTATGAGTTTGCGGATAAAATTGGTATAAGAAATTTCAACACTGGGATCATAATTGGTCGTAACATATGGAGTGACAGT
>PEAL01000001.1 GCA_002753725.1 Deltaproteobacteria bacterium | reverse complement strand
TTGTGTATCTTCAGTATCAGTCAACGATTCCTTGTCTGGATTTAACAGCTTGTAAACAAAACCTTTTTTTTTTGCGATCAGTTCTCTGACTTTTTGACGCCAGGGTTTCATCTTGTCCATCAGGGTAACATGCTTAGCCGGTTTTTTTTCCTGTTCATTGTCCGCAAACAAAGGAGAATAAGCTGTTGCGACCAAAATGAAAATCAGCCCCCCTACAATGACTTGTCGTTTCATTTTCTCAGCCTTTTTTATCATTTGCCCTGAGACGTTCAGTCTGAGGACGTTAGTGATATGATAAGATTCTTGATAAAATTATTGATCGTTTTTAAAAATATTTGGGAAAATGGTGTTTTGTTATTGCGTCTTAATATAAAAAGTAATTATAATCAATTCGAAGAAAGATAGCAACTTAAAATTTTATTATGAATCATTTAAAGGTGATAAGCAATGAATTCTGAAAGAATCGATTGCCATAAATGCAGGTTTTATTTTGTAACCTGGAACAAACGGTTTCCCCATGGTTGCAAGGCCATGGGGTTTAAAAGCCGTTTTATTCCATCTTTGGATGTTCGGCGTATTTCAGGTGCAGCGTGTATGATGTATGATGAAAAAAAATGAATAATTAATTTATGCATGTTGCTCTTGCAATTATATATAATCCATGAGCGTTTTCATGTTGATCACTTTTGAGGATGCCGACAGTGCCGCCTGATACATCAATTCTTTGATAGACAGTTCGGAGATAGCTTCTGTCATATCCACTTCTTCGAGGTTGGCCAGTTTCTGTTGGGTTGTAATATTTACACCTTCAAGAACGCTTTGCCTGAACTTCAGTCGGGTGATACGAAATCCAACCACTGAGTTTTCAGCGGAAATATGTTCCTGATGCGCTTTTAATGGATCCAATTGTTCTTCAATTCCATCAACATCATTTTCTTTTAGCGCATCTCTCAGTTTGAGTAAAGTGTCAAACATTGTTCCATAGATTGCCGATCCATCGTTTCCAACGGTCAATTCATTGTCATTTTGTGTTTGAATTTTAAACGGCTGATTGTCCCCCCTGTAGGTTACGCGTGTCGCTTCTGAGACATCAACGACCTCCCCTGCATTGTTCATAAAAACAAAGGGTTCGACATTGGTTCGAGTACCACTATAAATGTATCGACCGTTCACATCGGTGTTAACCACCTGAATAATATCGTTCATGACCTCTTCAACGCTAATAGCGGCCAGTTCTCTATCACTTTTGTTATTGGTATCGTTGAGCATGGCCAGAGACGTCACCTGAAGATCAGCCAGACGATCCTGAACTTTTCGTAAGCTTTCCTCTGTACTTGCCAACCAAGCTTCGCCCATTTCAAGGTTTCGCTCGTACTGATCAATATCAGCTAAATCTGCGCGGGTATCCAGCATCAGCGACAAACGAAATGGATCATCGGATAATTGCGTAATTTTTCTGCCAGTTGTAACCATATCAATGGCTTTATTGAGGGCATTGCTTGTATATTCTGCTCTTTCCTGGATATGCTTATATACGGTAAGGGTTGCGACTTTCATAATTTTCCCCCTTGCGAAGCTAATCTTTTTTGCCTTCAAGGCAATGCAGATTAAATGCTCGCTATTGTTTTTATTGTTTCAATGTGGTTACTGTTTTCATTAGTTCATCTGCTGTTTGGACAAGCTTCGCAGCAGCCTGATAGTATCGTTGAAATTCTACCAGTTTTGTAAATTCCTGATCAAGGGATACACCAGAAATATTATCACGAACTTCATTGAGCTGATCGGTGGAAACGTCAATAATCCCTTTTTCCCGAGAAATCGCTAAAGATTTTATACCGATAATGGTCAATTGATTATGATAGTTTTCCTGAATGGGTTCAACCAATTGTGTGATGGCAAATGCATTTTCATTACTGCTGTATGAAATAACACCACCAGCAGTTGCTTCGACACGATAGGTTTCATCCTTAACATAGTTTCCTGCTTCAAATGTTAGGGTTACACCATTTTCAAGGGTAATAGGATCTTTTCCGGAAAAAACATCCGTGACATCGGCCCACTCGCCTTGAACCCATGTGGTTCCCGCGTCAAGACTTTTTCGCCACTTGAACTGTACGGCATCTTTATCAGCGGTTGCTTCAACTTTTACTTCATAAAGGGCAATGTCGGTTCCAGTGTATGGACCGGCTGTTTTAAGGCTTCCTGTGGTTCCAAGATCGGTCATCTGAATGGACGGTGAAACATTGTAGGTTGTATCCTGGCGATCAGTAATGCGGCCTGCTGCAATATAGTTAATATTATTATCAATGACACTGTTCATTTTTATGGTGCCGGAAGTGTATCCTTTAAAAAAGGTGTTGATTCCCAGAGCTGCAAGCACATTAGAATTGTCATTAGAAAAACCAAATGAAAACGTTGCATCTGAGCCAAACTTAAGTGTCAGTGCAGATTCTGGTAAAGACTGCAAAACTTCCAGTTCTTCTTCTGTCATTTCAGCCAGTTCTTCTTCTGACATCTCTGCAAAGACCGGCACTTTTGCAAATTCTGCAAAAACTTCTTCATCTTTTCCCAAAGCCAGGGCTACCTGCTTATTGATGGTATCGGCCAATTCGCCCGGCGTGTCTGCAATTGTCAGCAATTGGACATCTTCTTCGCCAACGCTGCCGGCAGTAATCATTTTAACATTAACACGTCTGATATTATCCCCTGCACTGTCTCCGATCCACATATCAAAACTGGTTGGAATGGCCGGCGTATCTCCCACTTTATCAACCCCAAAATAAAGCCGGTCTCCATAGGGCAGGCTGCTCATGGTGGCATCATCATCAGTTGTATAATACGTACCCACCAATGTGGTACTGGGTGGAAAAAGCTCAATACCAGATCCCTGGGTATGTTGCCTATTGATGGACCATACAAATTCTTTGGCCAAGCTGTTATAGTCTGCGCGAATACCGGTTTTATCAGGATAACCGATAATGGTATCACGCATTTCAATCCACCCTCCCAAACTGCCGTCAGTGATACCATCAGTGATATCCAGTTTACGCGAGCCGGATGTCAGCCAATTGATGATAGACATTCCTGTATCTGGATCACCAACAGCTTCCAACTGATAACTATCCATGCCATTAACCAGAATTGCCCCTTTTGCAGTGGTAACCGTAATAAAACCATTTTCCTGAGTATAGGTGTTGACATTCATCAGTTCGTTTAAATCTGTAATTAAAACATCTCGTTTGTCGCGCATATCATTGGCAATAACAGAATCTGCCTCAAGGCCATAGACCTTTTTATTAATTTCAGCAAGTTCTCTGGTGATCATGTTGATTTCATCGACACCATTGGCAATGGTTCGAGTAAGATCAATCTGAAAATCTCTCAAATATTCATCCAACCCGCGATAGGATTCTGTCAAACTTTTGCTTTGTTCCAGCAATGTGGCTCTTTCCGCCTCACCACTGGGGTTGTTGGCAACAGATTGCCAGGCATTTTCAAACTCTGACATCAATGCACTTAAGCTTGTTTCTGAGGAGTTGCCTGTCTCACTGAAAAAACCTTCAAGGGTGGTCATGGCAGTTTCAAGTTCTGTATATTTCGCTAAAGCGGAACGGTGTTCATCCAGTCGTTTATTAACAATTTCATCAACATTTCTTTTGATTTCACTTGTATAAATGCCCTGACCAAAAACCAAGCCGCCCGTTTTAATGCCCGGTCTGGCAGAGGTTTCCGCTGTCTGTCTTGAATAACCATCTGTATGGACGTTAGCAATATTATGTGCCGTTACATCCACACCATATTGATGATTTCTCAAACCACTTACGCCGATTTGCATCAGCAAGCCTATACTACCACCCACATTACACCTCTTTATTCAATAATACGTTATTCATTTTTAATTTGCGCAATTTCATTTCTTTGTCATAGGTTGGATTGCTATCCTTTGCCCCCAGTACCCCTCGAATCGTCTCATCAATAAATGTCAGGCAATCTTCAATCAAAAACCGGTTTTCTTTGCCATACCGCTTGATTTCATTGATTAACCGGTCAACATCTTCATACAGTGTGAGAAATTCATTGTGATAAATCGGTGAAATAAATCGCAGTAAGGTATCAACGTCAAGTGAAGGTGAACTGCTACCGGTATATTTTGATAGAAAAGAGACTAAATCCATCCGTTCCTGTTTGATTTTTTCCACAGTATTCTCAATTTTTTGAACAACAACTTGAAGAGGATCGACGTTTGATTGAGGGATATATCTGCGTTCTTCTTTCAAGGACGCATACAAATCCGTGTAATGACCATACAATCGATCAAAGCATGTTATAATTTCTTGTTCAATCATTGGGGGCTCATTTCATTTGGGTACTCACATGTTTATATCGACAAATAATGATGTGACTTTAGCTATTTGCCTGTCTGTTGTTCAGTTGATTGAAGCTGATGAAATAAAATATCACCCAACCCCATACCACCCCCCTGTGCGATACTTTTGGCAAATTCAAGATCCATCATGGATGAATAGGATTCCATTTCTTTTTGATTGTTAAATAGACCTTGGGGATTGGCCTTTTTTGCCGATTTTAAAAGTTCATAAATAAAAAAGGATTCAAACTCCTGACAGGCAGCTTTTAATTTTTTATCTTTTGGGGCTGAATCCCATGATTTAAGATCGGTTCGTTGTACACTTGTATCTATAAGTTCCATGACGTCCTCTGTTATTTATTCAAGAAAGAGAGTCTATTAATCCAAGATTTTTCAAACGATAGCGCATTGCTGGCGTTGACACTTTAAATATTCGCGACATATTTTCAACAAACACATCAACGGGCATTTGAGCAACGCAATGATCATTTTGATATTCTGAGATAAGGTGATTTCCCTGGCTGAAAATGTGTTCTTTTGGCATTAACAGCTGTGCAGCAAAGGTATTTGCTTCTGATTCTATCGTATCCCAATAAGATGCTGTTCTGTTCATTGACTGATGCGTATCGATAATCGTGCTTCTGCTTTCTGATAGATGTTTACATAGGTGCCCAATTTCATGTGCAAGTGTGAATCTTCTTCTGGGTTCATAATCATTTTGAGGGATATTGATTTTTACTGTTGCTTTGTCTTCTTTAAGAGAGATAGAGCCAATGGTATTATAATTGTCCTGATCATAAATGTATCGGACTTTAATACCTAATAAGTCTGCGATCGTATCAATGTCAACAGGTAAAGAAAGCGTGAAATTTTCTTTTGTTTCCAAATGGTTTATTAATTCTGATGCTGTGTCAAATCTTTTTGGAGTGTATGGTTTTATATGCTCCATATTCAACCTCCTTGATCTTTGGCATGGTCTGATGATGATAAACCGTTAATAATCGTTTGTTCTTTGTTTAGATTGTATGCTTTTTCTTTAATTAACTGGTCTAACTTTTTATTTAATTTATCACTCAGGTAATTTTTTACATCCGGATTTTCAAGTGATTTACTGATAAATTTAATGCCAACGTCATCTTCATTTTCTTTTAACTGGGTTCCCAATTCTCTGAGCAAGTGTGAGAATTGATCTTCTTTTGTTGTTGAAAACTGATGCGTAAAGATAAAACCTGCGATTGCAAGAAATACAGAAAATCCTACAAAAATAATCGTCGTAAACACAATATAAGTATTTGCAATGGATATGGCATCTGCTGCTTTGATATTTTTTGAAAAATCAGCCAAATAATTCCAGAACATAAATGAGAAAGAACCACCAATAAAGGATATTACTAATATGGTAAAATAGAATATGTTTTTATTCAGGTCTTTATTCATTATAAGATTTCAATTTCAGCCTGAAGCGCACCTGCTGCTTTGATTGACATTAGTATAGTCATCAAATCTCTTGGTGTCACCCCAATGGCATTTAATGCCCGAACCAGTTCACCAATCGTACTTCCAGAAGGCACCAGCAATAATTTATTATCTTCTTCCGCAGCGTATACATCCGAATTGGGTGAAACAACTGTTTGACCTCCCGGTGCCATGATAGGCCCGCCACTCATGGGCGCTTGAGTGGTTCCTACTCCTGCTGGTGCTGCGGGGGCAAATGGTGAGGGTTGTGATACATTGATATTCTCTTTGATTTGAATACTTAAATTGCCATGAGCAACGGCAACCGTTGATATACGAACATTTTCACCGATAACGACTGTTCCGGTTTTTTCATTAACAATCACTTTGGCGACAGTATCCGGAACCACCTGTAAATTTTCAATGGCAGCAATCATCTGGACGATGTTATTTCTAAAATTATGAGGGACTTGAATTTGAACAGTTCCTGAGTCTGAAGTACTGGCAAGAATTTGACCAAATTTTTCATTGATACTGTTTCTGACACGAATTGCTGTTGTGAAATCTGGATTATTGAGCATCAACGTTAAAAATTCTCTTCCCTGTAGTGTAATGGGAATTTCACGTTCAATGGATGCTCCTCTTGATATTCTGGCAACAGTGGGATGATTTTTTGTGGCGCCACCGCCTGCAGCGCCACCAGCAGTATAGCCTCCCACAGAAAGAGGACCTTGTGCAAGTGCGTATACTTTTCTATCGACACCGCGAAGTGGTGTGAGCAGAAGGGTTCCCCCTTGAAGACTTTGAGCATCGCCTAATGATGAAATGGTAATATCAACTTTTTGACCAATTTTCGCAAATGGCGGGATATTGGATGTAACCATTACAGCAGCTACGTTTTTCATGTTAACATTAGCTTTATCAACATGAACCCCCATTCGTTCGAGCATATTGACCAGGGATTGAACCGTAAAGTCGGTACCGGCTTTGTCTCCTGTTCCATTAAGACCAACAATCAATCCATAGCCCATAAGCTGGTTGTTACGAACCCCTTTAAATGAGGACATATCCTTGAGACGAATTGCTGATGCCGATGATACACAAAAAACAAAGGCAAGCAAACAATAAAAACTGATGTGAATGGGTCGATTTTTCATGTCAAACATTCCTGTCAATTGTTAAAATGGCCATGCTGTATCCAGCAGTCGCATCATCCATCCGGGACGTTGTCTTTCTGCAATCACGCCGCGACCTGAATATTCGATTTTTGCATCACTGATATAAGTTGACTGCACTTCATTATTCAGGTCAATATCTTCGGGACGAACAATGCCAGATAGCGTAATATATTGAGTTTCTTGATCAACTTTTATTTCTCTGCGGCCGGAAATATAAAGATTTCCATTGGGTAAGACACGAATGACACGCGAAGTGACATAGGCCGTCATGTTGCCATCTCTATTATTGGTGCCTTCACCGACAAATGCGGGTTTAAAGCTGGTGTTAATTAAATTTGCAGGGTTCAAATTTTTATTTTTTTGTTGGAGTGCTTCCATATATCCCAAAAAATTTGCATTTCCACTCATTGTGGTTTCTCTGTTTGTATCTGTTTTTGCATGGAGTTTTGCTTTTGGATTTTCAGAAATGCGGACCGTCACTAAATCACCAATTTTAACCGCACGGTTATCACCAAACAAGTTCATCCCACTATCTGTCCATAATGAGCCTTCGTAAGGTTTTGGCGGCTGATACATTTCTGTTATGGGTAATTTTTCCTGAATGGGTGGATGCGATGGGGCTACAATTGATTCATCATTGGCCGTTGTTTGTGTTGCCTTTGGGCCAGAGGCACAGGCACATAACAGCATCAAAAAAGAGGTTAGCCAGTACATCATATTGTTTTTCATAATGATGCTCCTTAATTTAGTATTGTACTTTTACCGTGCTTTGATCCACAACAATCGCCTGAACAATTTTATTGCTCATGGTATTTTTGACCCGAATTTGTTCACCGGGATAACCATTTGATTGTGCAATGCCAGTTGTTTTAATAATCAATGCGTTTGATTCTGCAATAATTGTCACTGTGTTCCCTTTATAGATCATGGGGGGGACTTCAATCATAGATGAAAAAATAATTTCACCATTGCCTGCTTTCCGTTTAATTCGTTTCCCCACAACATCTTCAAGACGGGTATAATAAGAATCTTTAACTTTAGAAACGTTACGCGACCGAAGCACAATATCTCTTTGTTCAATGGAATGATTTCGATCCAAGGGTTGTGCAACACAAACGATATCTTCAAATCGATCAATCCATCCAGAAAGTCCAACACGCTGAACAAAAACATCATTGATTAGTATCGATGCTGTCAGGCTTACAAAACCTCTGAGATCGACCGATGTCTGACGTTGAACATCTATTGTCAAGTGACCTACTGGCAGTGGCTCGTCGCCTTTGACCTGAAACCGGCTGATTTCAAAACGAACATCTGATCCAATGTTTTTTGATACAAAATCGTTAAAATAGTTAAAATAATCATCCTGTGTAACGACTTGAGATGACCTGAACATTTCAACATTTTCAGGAATGGAAAGAGAAATCTCTTCAAAAAAATTAATCGCTTTAATTCGTGCTTCAATCCATGAACCTTTAACCGTTTTACTTTTTCCAGGTTTGGGCGCGTACGTCAAATAAATATTTGCAATTTTTTCGCTTAAATGTGCAGGGGCATTAATCGTTGCAACATCTTTTAAGTAAACCCGCTGATCATTGACCCATGTCTTTGGTGGAATGGTTATGGTTATTGATTGTTGTGCAAAGGCAGAAAATGCCAAGCAACAAATGATAACGCTTTCCACCAGTATTGATCGTAAATGAAACGGTATCTCAAACAGAAGCAAAACTTACTCTACTTCTTAATATTATTTGCCATTTGAAGCATACTGTCTGCCGTTTGGATGGCTTTGGAATTCACTTCATAGGCTCTTTGGCCGACAATCATTGATACCATTTGCTGAACCACATCAACATTTGACATTTCGAGAAATCCCTGACCAATGGTACCAAATCCATCAAGCCCTGGAGCGCCTTCAATCGCCTGACCTGAAGCATCGGTTGGACGATATAAATTACGTCCTATGCTGAACAATCCACCCGGGTTAGAGAAGGAATAAAGTTTGATATCCGCTGTTGCCAGTTCTGCATTGTCCGGACCAAAAGCAACCAGTTTCCCTCCTGGATCAACAGCGATGGATATTGTTTCCGGTGGAATGGTCATTTCAGGTTGAACACGATCACCTGCCGATGTACAAATAAAGCCTTCACTGTCTAATTTAAAAGCACCTGCACGGGTGAACAATTCTTCACCATTGGTATTGACTTTAAAAAAACCTTTACCTTCAATAGACCAGTCCAACTCATTATCTGTCTGGCTGTAATTTCCCTGGGAGAACAATTTTTGTACGCCCACTGGTTTTGATCCCATACCCACTTGAATACCTGTTGGAGTTTCATTTCCGCTGGCTGTTGTTGCACCGGCTACACGCAACGTTTGATACATCAAATCCTGAAAGTCCGCACGACTTTTTTTAAACCCTGCGGTATTCACATTTGCCAGATTATTAGCAATCACATCAATGCTCATTTGTTGTGCAGACATTCCTGATGCTGCTGACCATAGTCCTCTTATCATAAAAAGCTCCTTTTGCGTTTATTTTATTATCCTAAACGTCCGACATCGGTTACCGCTTTGGTATCAGTTTCCATGAACGTGTTGATTATTTTATGATATGCCTCAAAACTTCTTTGTGTTTCAATGAGTTTAATCATTTGCGCCATTGTGTCTACATTTGATTGTTCAAGTGTTCCTTGCGATACTTTTACATTCTCTGCTTGAGGCAAAGTTGCTGTCTCTCCCTCCAAGTTAAAATAGGATGAACCTTCTTTTTTTAACGATTCCAAGGTACTGCCTTCTTCTCCAAAAATCCAGCCCTCTCCAATATTTTTACCACCAAAATCGATAATTTTCAAAGTGTCGATCCTTTGACCATCTGCGATGACTTCTCCGGCCTCATTAATGACAATATCCGTTCCAGTGATGTTTATCGGTCCGTTTTGCCCCAGTACCGGATGACCATTTGATGTTATCAGCATACCTTCGGCATTCAAGGTAAAACTTCCATTTCGTGTGAAACGGGTACCGGCTGGCGTTTCAACCGAAAAAAACAAACCATCATTGACCGACACATCCAGGGGATTGCCTGTGTGGTGCATCTGTCCATCAGTAAAATCTGTTGTAATAACTTCATCCAGAGTTTTATCAAAGGACAGCATATCTCCCTTAAAACCGGGTGTTTCTATGTTAGCCAGATTGTTAGCGATCATGTCATATCGCGCATCCTGGGAAAGACTTGATCGGACAGCCATGGATAATCCATAATTGGCTGCACTGTTTATGACATCGCTCATAAATTCCTCCTAAAAAAGGTTTGTGTTAATGGTTTGATTGCAGAAAATATGCCATCAGGCAAGTCGCTGATATAATAAGAGATTTTAATTCGTCATTCCTTTTTCGCCATGTTTATATTTTATAGGCGCTTACAAAATTTATGAACTATTACTCACTGAAATAATTTAATATTTTAAAAAAAAATTTGCGGAAAAATCTGCCTATGTTGCATTTTTTTTCCGACTCGTTATTGCTTGATGTCTCCACTGTTCAAATCAAATGCCACTCAATGTCCATTTTATCTTTCACAATAGCTGCAATATGGTTGTTCAAATAGTAATGTTCGATGATCCACTGACGATCATGGTAGTCCAAAATCATGCCTGTGTCGCCAAGATCTTCAATAACATGACATTTCAGTAAATCTGGAATGCCGGTGCCCTCAGCTTTTAATACCGCCTCTTTTGCTGTCCAGCAACGAAAAAAAGATCGCTTTGAACGTGAACCATTGATGCATTCCCATTCTTCATCTGATGCAACATAAGCATACATGGATTGTTGCTGAGGGCGCAGTTCTTCAATATCAATGCCTGCTTTACACGTTGATACCACACCACAGACCAATTTGGGTTTATGAGACACTGACCAATATACACCATTGTCTGGCTCCGGCATGCCAATGGATGTTTGTTTTAATTGTTGGATGGCCAGATGACTGAGATGAGCGGAGATAAAAACAGTTTCCCTGGACAGTTTGCTGATCCCTTTAACACGCTGTGGCATAGAAAAAGAGAAAAATTGATTCGGGACCGTTAAAATTACGGGATGTAATACATTTTTTCCATGTGAATCATTCTGTGCGATCAAATTCATTTAGTCCATTGTTTTCGTTTTTATTTGTAAGGCAATATCATAAATTTTTTTGCGAGATTCTCCAAACATTGTCACCATGTCTTTTACACTCTGCGACATGGGTCGATCTGCATGGTTTTCCAGATAACTTTGAATGTGTTGAATTAAATCAAAATTATTTTCTTGACTTTTCAGGGTATGCCCGGAAACTAAAAGCGTACACTCTCCTCTAACTGCTTTTTGTTCTGCGCTCCAGGTTTTAATGTCAGATAATTTTCCCCGTATACATTCTTCATATTTTTTAGTCAATTCACGCCCAAGCATAGCCTCTCTGTTACCCAGAATTTGAATCAGATGATCTAAAAGTGTTTCGATTCTTCTGGGCGATTCATAAAAAATGAGTGTTCGGGATTCAATGGCTAACTGGTTCAATATTTTTTCTCGCTTACCCGCTTTTTTAGGTAAAAAACCTTGAAAAACAAACGTATCAGACGGTAAGCCCGAAACAGATAAGGCGGTCATAGCCGCAGAAACACCAGGAATCGGAACAACAGAAATATTAGCTTTGATAGCCAATGAAACAACACGAAAGCCAGGATCTGAAATCGTCGGCGTTCCTGCATCGGAAACAAGCGCTATGGCATTTCCAGTTTTCAGACGCGAAATAATTTTTTCAGCGCACTGGATTTCATTATGATCATGGCATGAAATTAATGGGGTTTTTATATGGTAATACTTGAGCAGTTTTTGGGTTTCGCGGGTATCTTCAGCAGCAATCCACTCCACTTGATTTAAAATTTTCAGGCCACGAATGGTGATATCTTCCATATGGCCAATGGGTGTTGCGACGATATACAACGTTCCTGGATAGGTACAGGATGATTGTTCATCAAAGATAAAATTCAAAGGCATTTTTGATCAATCGGATATCTATTCCGCTTTGCGGGTCTTTTTGGATGGCGACAACATCAAACCTGGCACTTTGATTTTTCAAGTGGTTCTGATGCAAATATGTAAGTGCTGTCTTGGACAACCGAAGTTGTTGTTTACGGGTCAGGGCCTGAACGGCATATCCATAATTTGCTGATGTGCGCGATTTGACTTCGATAAAAACGATGGTTTTGTTTTCTCGAGCAATGATATCAATTTCACCGAATCGGGTACGAAAATTGTGCTGAATAATCTCATATCCATGTTCCTGGAGATATAGGGCTGCTAATTGCTCGCTGTCTCGGCCCAGCTGATGACGTTTATCTTTCATCCACTTGTGACATATTCTTTTACCCCTTTGAATGATCGACGATGAAGAGGGCAAACACCGAACTGTTTAATAGCATTCCGATGTTTCTGTGTTCCGTAACCTTTATGGCGTTCAAAACCATAATCAGGGTATGTCAAAGCGTACTTAGCCATCATTCGATCGCGGGTAACTTTTGCAACAATCGATGCTGCTGCAATGGAAATACTCTTTTGATCCCCTTTTTTGATGGTTTTCTGATCAACATCATAATGAATTTGAAAAATGCCATCAATTAATAAATAATCGGGAATGATTGTCAATTGTTCAACAGCATACTTCATAGACAAACGGGCAGCTTGAAGAATATTGATTGTATCAATGGTCTCTCTTTCAACAATGCCCACCCCCACATCAATGGCATGCATATAAATAGCATCATACAAAAAATCCCGCTTTTTAGCGGTTAATTGTTTAGAATCAGTGATACCATCGACAGGAAATGGATATTTCAAAAGAACTGCTGCAGAAACTACCGGACCGGCCAGAGGACCACGCCCAGCTTCATCAATACCCACAACGGTTTTATATCCGTTCTGCCATGCCTGTTGTTCAAATGTCCACACAGTATTATTTCAAAAAAATAAACGACAAAAGACATCAACACGAAAAACCTTTTGCCGTAAAATTTGTTTAGGTACGTCGAACTTTAAGTCGAGCGGCTTTTCCGCGAAGTTTACGCAGGTAATAAATTTTTGACCGCCGAACTTTACCACGAGTAACAACTTCAATTCGGTCAATGCTTGGAGAATACAAGGGAAAAATTCGTTCCACACCGATTCCACCGGAAACTTTGCGTACCGTAAAAGTGGATTGAACAGATGCATTGTGTCTGCCAATGACAACACCTTGAAAAGCCTGAAGTCGTTCTTTTTCACCTTCTCTAATTTTTACATAGACTTGTACCGTATCACCGGCGATAAATTCCGGTATATCCATACGGATCATCTCTTGTTCGATTGCTCTGATCGCATTCATGGTCATTTTCCATTTCAAAATTTAATTTTTTATTTTGTGATTGAAGCATGAAAGACATACATAATTACGGACAATCACATAAACCGAAATTATATATTAAAGTTTTGAAAAAAAAGCAAGTGTTGTTTTTATGATTGTTCAAACATCTTTGCGATCCAATTCAAAAAAAATTAGTGGTCAGTAAATCGTTCAAACGTTCCAACAAGTCGATCCAGCACAATCGAAACAGCCGATCTGACCGAAAGGTGATTATAAGATGATTGAGACTGAATGGGCTTCAAAATGTAATCACATTGGTCCATAAATTCAGGTGCGATTCCCCAGGCTGTCCCAAATATAAGGAGATTGGGTTCTATTGATTGAATCAACTGGCGGCACGTTGTGTATGAAATAGAGCCATCAATGATATTGGCAGAGGTGGCAATGGTTTGTGGAAAACTCCCAGTTTGTTGACAAATATGATTTAAAGCGGATTCAATATCAGGAGATATCTGAATAAGATCAAATGATGTTTTTCGATGCGGGTTAGATCTACTCCCCGGGCCGGATGTCCAGTGTTCACAAATTTCTTGAGCGATTCTTCTTTGATCGTCCAAAGGAATGATGACTTGAAAAGATTGAACACCATAGGTTTTTGAAGCACGCGCAATATCATGTAAGTCCAGGTTGGTTATGGCTGAAGCAATGGTTTCACCTGTTTTTCCCAGTACTGGATAATGAAGCAGCGCCACATGAAGATTGGTTCCCGATGATCTTTTCAATTGTTTTTTCCCATTTCCTTAAGATTAACAGATCTTCAGATGTCAGCGTAATGCTGTCAAATAAATCAGGATGCTTAAGGAGTGTTCGAACCAAAGAGGATTCTCGACGCCAGTCAGATATGTTTTGATGATGTCCGGAAAGCAAAATATCTGGAACATGGTGGTCATCAAAATTTTCAGGACGTGTATATTGCGCATGTTCCAAAAGACCATCGGAAAAAGAATCCAACTGGGCCGCATCATCAGCCCCTAAAACCCCTGGAATCAGACGTGACACAGCATCCATAATAATCATAGCCGCTGGTTCTCCGCCGGTTAAAACAAAATTTCCAATGGATATTTCCATATCCGTATGGTCAAGAGCGATGCGCTCATCAACACCTTCGTATCGGCCACAAATCAACAGCAACGCATTCTCCTGACTGAACTCTCTGGCCATTTGTTGATCAAAGGTCTTACCTTGTGGTGTCAGTAAGAGAGTCAATGCATTTGGATACCATTTTTTTGCAAATTTGATGGCGCCCACAATAGGGTCAGGTTTAAGTACCATGCCACTGCCGCCCCCATAAGGTTTGTCATCTGTGACATGATGTTTCCCTATTGCAAAGTCCCTGATGTTATAGATATCCGCAGAAATAACGTTTTGCGCAAGAGCGCGCTTGAATATACTGTGATTGAACAGGGCATCAAACATTTCAGGAAAAAGTGTAAGGACTGAAAAATGCACCTTTGTCACACAGCTTTAAAATCGAGCGGTTTTCCAAATTTATATGTCACTGATAATACCTTCAGGAATATCAACAATCATTTGGTTTTGATCGATATCAATTTTTTTGACCACTGATGTAATGGCTGGAATTAAGTATTCTGTACCATTATGTTCAATCACATAAACATCATTACCACCCGTTTCCATAATCGAACGGACAACGCCCCTGTGAATACCTGAAATATCCACGACATCAAGTCCCTGGATTTCAAACCAGTAGTAAGTGTCCGAATCGAGTTCAGGCAAGGCCATTCGTTCGATATAAATATCGATACCAACGAAAGCCTCTGCCTGAGTTCGATCGGTAACACCTTCAAGCGTAATCAAATAGATACGTTTATTAGAATAAACGGATAAGATAGAAATGCGGTTAATTTGGTGGTCCGTGGAATGATAAAAAAAAAGGTTGCCGGGCGTCAGCAAATCTTGTTCCACAAAGGAATTAAATTTGATAACGCCACGGATACCATGAACCCCAATAACTTTTCCCGCCAATACAAATCGTTCGTGAAAATTATTCAATAATTTCAAGAACAGTTCGTTTTTTGACTTTAGCGGAAGCAGCACTTAAGAGCGTTCGCATTGCGCGAGCCGTGCGACCCTGTTTGCCAATGACCTTCCCGAGATCTTCTTTGGCTACTTTCAGTTCCAAAACAGAAGTCTGGTTACCTTCCACTTCTGAAACACGAACCTCATCAGGGTTGTCGACAAGTGCCTCTGCAATGTACTTGATCAGATCCTTCATTACTTCATCTCCTCTTCTTTCATAGTTCAAAATTTCTATGGGGGCATATGGCCCTTAACCATAGACCAGGAATCTACAAATCGGTATAGAACTGGAATTATCGAGAGTTCTAACAGTTATGCTGCATTTTTTTGGATTGTATTTTCTTTCTTTAAAATGCTTTTGACTGTATTTGTTGGGATTGCTCCCTGCCCCATCCAATACGCAACTCTTTCAGATTTCAGTGATATAGCTGCAGGATCGGTCAGAGGGTTATATGTTCCAATGTTCTCGATAAACCGACCATCTCTTCGGCTTTGACTATCAGCCACAACAATTCGATAAAATGGACGCTTTTTTGCGCCATGCCGGGCCAGTCTAATTTTTACGGGCATCTTTGTTATTCTCCTTCAAAATGGCATCAAACCGCGTAAGCTACGCATGCCACCCTTATTAAATTTTTTAATCATCTTCATGACCTGCGAATAATTTTTCAGAAGACGGTTGACATCTTGAACGTTTGTTCCGCTGCCACGCGCAATACGTTTTCTTCGGCTGCCATTGATAACATTGGGTTGATACCTTTCCTGCCGGGTCATTGAATTGATAATTGCTTCAATTCGGACCAACTCGCGGTCATCAACCTCCATGTTTTTCATTTGCTTGAGATTTCCCAAACCGGGAATCATACCTATAATATCTGTCAATGACCCCATTTTTCGGATTTGAACCATTTGATCCCGAAAATCTTCCAGGGTAAACTGACTTTTGCGAAGTTTTTCCTCAAGCTCAAGAGCCTTTTTTTCATCAACAACCGATTGCGCTTTTTCGATCAATGTCAGAACATCGCCCATACCCAGAATTCTGGATGCCATACGTTCCGGATGAAAGGCTTCTATATCATTCAATTTCTCGCCAATGCCCAGAAATTTAATGGGCTTTCCGGTAATGGCTTTGATCGAAAGGGCAGCACCGCCGCGGGCGTCGCCATCCATTTTGGTCAATAGAATTCCACCCAAATCCAGGGTGTCATCAAAAGACTTTGCGATATTCACAGCATCCTGGCCAGTCATTGCATCGGCCACGAGCAGAATATCTGAGGGAGATACGGCTTTTTTGATACGTTTGAGTTCATTCATTAACGTATCATCCAAATGAAGCCGTCCTGCGGTATCGATAATCAGGGTATCACAATTTTCTTGTGCTGCACGCTCTCTCGCCTGAATACAAATATCAACAGGGTCCATTTTTACCGTTGAAGGAAAAACCGGTAAATTGATTTCATTGCCAATTTTTTGAAGCTGATCGATTGCAGCTGGCCGATAAACATCTGCTGGAACCAAGTATGGTTTTCGTCCTTTGGTTCGAAGCAATTTTGCAAGCTTACCTGCCGATGTCGTCTTGCCCGACCCTTGAAGACCAATCAACATGACTGGAATGGGGGTTGGTCCTGCAATTCGAAGCTCTTCATTTTCCTGGCCCATTAGCACGGTCAACTCTTCATTAACAACCTTAACCACCTGTTGTCCAGGGGTTAAACTTGCCAAAACTTCCTGACCAAGAGCCCGATCTTTGACGCTGGCAATGAATTTTTTAACAACTTTATAATGAACATCCGCCTCAAGCAAAGCCATCCGAACTTCTTTGAGACCATCTTCAATATTTTTTTCTGTTAACTTGCCGTGTCCTTTGAGTTTCTTGAATATATTATTAAGTCTGTCATTTAAATTTTCAAACATGGAAACTCTCACAAGGATTATAAAAGTTTTATAGATAATATGATATTCAAGGATTGTCAAGTTAAAAAAAATAGAATATGAATCAAAATCACATAAATAGAAGATGTCTACCTTCTTGTTGATGCCCATAGTTATGCCAAAGAGCAACAGAGGGAATTCCCTCAAAAAAACATTTATTGTCCAGTTAAAAAAATACAGATTGTATCAAGTTGTATGCCAACAGAGATATTTTTTTTGAACAATATTAAATAACGATATCTTTACATGAATCAACATATATTTTTGAGGTTTCAATTATTCAATATTTGTGCCATGATAATAAAAAAAACAATTTTAAAGGAAACGATGACGATGCCTTACATGAATATCAAATCTTTATCATTGAATGCCTTTGAACAATGGCTGGTAAATAATAGCGTTAAGCCTTATCGGGCAACACAGATTTTTAAATGGATATATAAACATCAAACGGATGATTTTCAAGCCATGACGGACATTTCCCTTTCCTTACGTCACAAGCTGGCTGAACATTTTATTATTTCAAGCATTATCCCTGCCCATGTTCAAACGTCAACAGATGGGTCCAAAAAATATGCCTTTCGCTTATATGATGATCACTATGTTGAAAGTGTAATGATTCCAGAACGTAACCATTACACTTTGTGCATTTCCTCACAAGTGGGGTGTGCTCAGGGATGTGCATTTTGTCTGACAGCAAAACAAGGTTTTTCACGCAATCTTACTCATGATGAAATTGTGGCGCAGGTTCAGATGGTCATGCGGGACTTGGAAGGTAACAACCTGCCCTTGAAAAATATTGTACTGATGGGAATGGGCGAACCGCTGGCCAATTATCAAAATGTGGTAAAGGCCATTGATATTTTGATTAACTCTACATATGGGTTCCAATTTTCAACGCGAAAAGTGACCCTGTCAACCTGCGGCATTGTTCCCAATATGGTCAAATTTAGCCAGGATTCTCCCGTTCAATTGGCTGTTTCTTTGAATGCAACCGACAACCAAACCCGTGATATGCTAATGCCGATCAATCGAACATATCCCATTGAACAGCTGCTATCCACTTGCCGAAATTACCCGTTACGCCCCGGTCGAAGAATTACAATAGAATATGTTTTGATAAAACATATTAATGATGGTATCAAACATGCGAAAAAGCTCTGTGAGTTGTTGCGTGGTGTTTACTCAAAAATTAACCTGATTCCATACAATCCCCATCTTAAAAGCAAATTTGAACGTCCAGATGATTCCAGTATTGAGACTTTTCAAAATATCTTGATAAAAAATAATTATACCGCTATTATACGTCAAAGTAAAGGTTCGGATATTTCAGCAGCGTGTGGCCAACTATCATCGGAAATGTGATTTTCACGGTGAAAAAAACAATTAAACCGGTCACTGGCTCACAACCCTAATATTGAGTTTTCATGAGAGGATTTTTTATGAACGAAAAACGAAGAAGGACGCGCGTAGAGTTTTCAACACAGGTCATTATTTCTGTTGAAGGTTCTGAAATTGCGACCCAAGCCAATTCTAAGGACCTTAGTTTAAATGGCCTTTTTGTGGAATCTGATGAAGTATTAGATCTTGGTACGATCTGTCATGTTAAGATTATTCTTCCCGGAGGGGTTGATGAAATCAGCCTGGACATGGATGGCGTGGTCACACGACATGCCCCGGGTGGGTTTGGTATTATATTTGAAGGTATGGACCCTGATAGTTTTGCTCACTTGAAAAATATTGCCATGTACAATGCAGAAGATCCAGATGCCATTGAAGAAGAAATTTTAAATATACCTCTTAGATAATCATTGTGATCAATGACAGTTAACAAAACAGTTGGTTCACTCAACGTGTTACTTTCAATTCTCAATATTCTTTGATCCATTGAAAAGATGAAATGATGAAAGGCCTGATTCATATTTGTTGTGCACCATGTGCCGTGTATCCGATATCCTGTTTTATGAATAACACTATTGATATTATGGGATATTTTTATAACCCCAACATTCATCCCTTTTATGAATTCGATCTTAGAAAACAAACACTTATAACATACGCCTCTCAAATGAATCTTCGTGTCATCTACTCAGATGAATATCCTCTGGAAAAGTGGATTCAACAAGTGGCTTTCAGAGAAAATAACCGATGCCGCATATGTTACCATGATCGCCTAAAAAGCACGGCAATTGTGGCACGAAGAGGTAAATTCGACTTTTTTACCAGCACGTTGCTCTATAGTAAGTTTCAAAGCCATGATCTGATCCGGGAAATGGGAGCGGATCTTGAAAAAACTTACGGTATCCCCTTTTATTATGAAGATTTTCGTGATGGATGGAAACAAGGCATTGAATTATCCAAAAATTTGAATTTGTATCGTCAGCAGTATTGTGGCTGTATCTACAGCGAAAAAGAACGATTTTATAAAAAGATTCGTCCTGACTCAAGCACTTACGACTATCGAAAATCTGAGAAGAAAGGTTCTTTATGAGAAGGTTTTCAGCTTATGGGCCAATCAATAATACAATGCATTTTTATACTTATAGAGATGGTAACGTTTATGTTCGATTTGCATCACCCTTTATACCAAAACGCCTGTTTAATTATTTTTCCCGTGAACTTTTCAAAGATATGGAAAAAATAACCATCCCATTTAAAAACATTGATCATATTATTACAGAAAAACATCTGAATTTCAAAAATCTTATGAAACATTATGAACAGTATTTAAAGGTCAACGCAGGATGGCTCTTGGACAATTATGATCCTATCACCAATGTAACCGTGGAAATCATTTTTATCGAAACAGGGACTTGAACATGTTCACTCAATTTATATATTTTATTGTCAGCCTGCTTGTTTTCTCAACTTACCAAAAACCTGACATTTATCTATTTTCAGACTCAATGGCTATCATTCTATTTAATCTCTTATTTTTTATCTTTATCTCTGTAGCTCGCCATGCCTTCTCACGTTTGGAACAGGATATCATTCAAAACCATCAACTTTCTCATTTTGACATGTGCGACCGGTTAACCTCACGTCTGATGATTCTTGCTCTTCTTTTTTACACGCTGGATATTTATGGATTGAATCTAAAAAAATTCTTTGATGGAATTCCGCTGTTGCAAACTATCCCCACATTGACAGCACTCAGTTTTTTGGCATTATTTTTTGTTTATATCATCATCATATTTTACTTTGAATATAATGTATACAGCCTTTTACACCCGGAGAAACCATCTCGTCCGGTGTATATTTTTTCAAACTTATCATTTAGTCTTCCCATGTTACTGCCCTGGTTGTTTATTTCTTTTTTTGGAGATATGCTTCAATTGCTTCCAGACTGTACTTTTAAAACCATGCTCAGTTCAACCATTGGAGAAAATATACAATTTGTTTTCTTGTTACTGGTTATTGCTTTTTTTGCGCCTAAAATTGTCAAATTTTTATGGAGATGCAAACCATTACCCGATGGATTTTGTCGAGACCGGATTGATGCCACCTGCCAAAAAGCTGGTGTGCAATATGCAAACATTTTATATTGGCCAATTTTCGGTGGGAAAATGATTACAGCAGGTGTCATGGGCCTGACCAAAAAAGTTCGTTACATCCTTGTGACAGAGGCTCTCATTGAAACACTGACCATTGAAGAACTGGAATCCGTCATTGCTCATGAAATTGGCCATGTCAAAAAAAAGCATCTGATTAAATATTTTATGGCCGTGCTGGCTTTTTCATTTGCCATTGTTAATTTTGTAAAATATGGGATGTATTTTTTTTTCAAAACAATGGGACCGGATCAAATGAACATCGCTTCACTAATGTTCACAATATGTATGATTTTCTTTTTTATTTTCTATTTTCGTGTACTCTTTGGTTTTTTTATGCGGAACTTTGAGCGTGAAGCTGATATTTATGCTTTTCAAATGATTGGGTCTGCACTCCCCCTTGTCAATGCTTTTAAAAAAATTACTTTTTTCAGCGGACGTCCAGCAACACAGCCCAATTGGCATCATTTCAGTATTGCTCAACGTATTGATTATCTTGAACGTTGCGAGGCTGACCCTCGCTGGATCTCACATCATGACCGAAAAATTAAACGAGGCATGATTGCCTACATTCTGGGAATTTGCCTTTTAATTGGGATCAGCTTTCAGCTACCGGATAATTTAGAAAATATGCTGTTTTTAATGCATGCAGAAGAATATATCCAGGCGGTCATTGAAAAAGAACCGAAAAACGCCGAGCTATACACACTTTTGGGCGATGCTGCCTTACTTAACAAACACTATCAAACAGCCATTGATGCATTTAGCGTTTCCATACATCTTGCCCCCCATAACGCTACTGTTCTCAACAATTTGGCATGGCTGTATGCGACCTGTCATCAAAAAAAATTACGCAATCCGGAAAAAGCTCTTGTTCTGGCCCAAAAAGCGGCAGAATTAGAATCCAGTCATTATATATTAGATACATTGGCGGAGGCCTATTATATCAATGGCTATTTTGAACAGGCGGTACGACTGGCTGAGAAAGTGATGACAATGGATTTAAAAAATCCTGAGCATTATCAAAAACAGTTGGATAAATTCAAGCGGGCAATGCTTTAACAATCGTTCATAATTGTTAATTATAGATATTGTTCTTGACAAAAAATTGAATTATCGTTACGTGGTTCATATTAAATAACGAGTGATTCATATCATTAATAACAAGGAGGTTTTTTTATGGCAAGTCTTAAAGGCACGAAAACGGAGAGAAATTTATTGGCCTCATTTGCTGGTGAATCTCAAGCGCGAAATCGATATACGTATTTCGCAAGCAAGGCTAAAAAAGAAGGCTATGTTCAGGTTGCTGATGCTTTTGAAGAAACAGCAAACCAGGAAAAGGAACATGCCAAGCGGTTTTTTAAATTTTTAGAAGGTGGTGAACTTGACATTCAAGCATCCTTTCCTGCTGGTGTAATTGGTTCCACCCTGGAGAATTTACAGGCATCGGCTGCCGGTGAAAATCACGAGCATACCCAAATGTATCCTGAATTCGCAAAAATAGCACGAGAAGAAGGTTTTGAGGCCATTGCGATGGTATACGATGCTATTTCTATTGCTGAAAAACAACATGAAAATAGATTCAATGCCTTTGCAAAAAACATTGAAACAGGAAAGGCATTTAAAAAGGATTCAAGCGTAACATGGCGATGCAGAAATTGTGGATATGTCCACGATGGAACAGAAGCCCCTGGTGCTTGCCCTGCATGTGCGCATCCACAGGCTTATTTTGAAATATTGCCGGATAATTATTAATCCCTAAGGAGGTACGTATAATGGCGGAAAAACTCGGAATATATAAATGTGAAATATGTGGCAACATGGTAGAGGTTATCCATGCTGGAGCAGGAGAACTCGTATGTTGCGGAAAACCAATGGTTTTTATGAAAGAAAACACGGTTGACGCAGCAAAAGAAAAACATGTGCCAGTTATCGAAAAAGTGCCTGGTGGTGTTAAAGTCAAAGTGGGTGAGGTTGCTCATCCAATGGACGAAAAACACTCTATTGAATGGATTGAAATTTTGGCAGGTGGAAAAGCCTACAGACAATTCTTAAACCCGGGTGATACACCAGAAGCAACCTTTCCTGTTGAAGCTGATACAATTATAGCCCGTGAATTCTGTAATCTTCATGGTTTATGGAAAGCATAATTCCCAAAAATAAAAAAGGTTCATTCACCCTGATCCTTATTTTTGATGGGTCACACGCATTGAAAAACTAAGGAACTCCCAAAGCTAAAGCTTTGGGACTCCACCCAAGGGACTTCAAATGGGAAAGTTATTTAATCGTGATTCCTTATTCATATCAGAAGCAATAAAATATAGTCTGGAATAAAAAAGGCGGTCTCTTTAAAAAGAAACCGCCTTTTTTTTTTAAGATAATATCTATCTTACTGTCAGTTTACTTACTGCCGATTGGCATATTCGGAATAAGTCATTGCCAGCGTTCGATAGAATAAATGTGCCAGCTTGGAAAAAGGAAGATAAGCAAACAGACAGAATACAAAAACCAAATGAATGTAGTACAGACCATAAGACAGGGCTGCCAGTTCCCCTAATCGTGTCATTTCGGTGAGTAAACCCGAAAGCCCCAGAGCAAGTACCAGTCCAATCAATGACCAGTCTTTATATGTACTGATCTGTTTGGAAGTATCCTGAGAAATACGTTCTTTTAACATGACCAGTCCACCCATCACCAGGGCAATACCACTGATATTGGCCAACCATTTTACCGGATTAAACTGAGAGTATGGTCCATGTGTCTGGAAACCATACAATACCACAAAGAAAATACTGGTTACGATGAACAGTCCGATAAATCCAAAAAGTACCAGCATATGCGGTGTGGAGCGACTTTGATTTTCGCCACATTGATCAAATTTTTCATGTTTTAGAATTTTCAAAACCACTTTTGGAAATGCCTGGGCAATCCCCAGAAGATCCAATTCTTTTTTATCTGTTTTTCCTTCTAAAACAGCATTTTGATGAATATCATTCAAGAATTGATACCCACCCCGTGCAAAGACAGCAACCACACACAATGATAATGGAACAAAAATCAAATCCACCAACCAGGAATTGAAAAAATGGGAATGCACGATTTCATCGCCGCCAGGGCTGAAACACAGCCAATTGGGGTCAACAAACATATTACAGACCATACCCACTATCAAAAAAATGATAAAAGGAATGGCCAAAAGTATCGGCAACTTTGATGGGTCACTCACCATTTCGCCTAATTTTTTCGGAAAGGCGTATTCCTTGATAGCGTACATTCTCAGCGCGGCCAGAACATCACCCGGTTTTGCACCCCTTGGACATAAGGTGGAACAGTCACCACAATTGTGGCACAGCCAGATATCGGCATTTTTTACCACCCTGTCTTTCAACCCCCAGGATGCTGCAATCATTTCTTTCCGAGGGAAGGGTTTATTATCCGGGGATATGGGGCAGGCCACTGAACAGGTTGCGCATTGAAAGCACTTTTTTAGTGTATCACCCCCAAGGCTCTCAATCTCCTTGATAAACTTAACATCAGGTTCTAACAACATGCCCCTGATTCCTTTCTTTCTTTCAATGATTCGTTGTTATATTAAGCAATAAGCAACGCTCACTTATCAATCATGATTTAGAAACCTTTGAAAGGATTGGGTCCTAAGGCTTCAACTTCTTCCATGAATGTATTGATAATTTTTGGAAGCTTATCATATTCGTCTATGGCAATTTCAAACATGGCAACACGTTCTTCTTCAAGTGCCAGACTGGCTAAGGCGTCACTGATTTTAGATTTTCGAATTTCAGCCAGTTCACTTCCTTTGACAAAGTGGCACTGATAATCATCGCCATGCTTACAACCAATATATAAGACACCATCCATACCTTGAGACAATGCATCTTTTATCCAGATGGTATTGACCGATCCCAAACATCGAACCGGAATAAACCTTACATCATGATGCCATTGCATACGATTCATGCCCGCCATATCCATTGCTGGGTAGGCATCGTTCTCGCAAAGAAAAACCAGGATACGTAGAGGAGGCTCATCAAAGTCATCTTCTGAAGGTACTTTGATGCATTTAACCATCGAGCCGATACTATCAATGCTATAATCAGCAAAGTTAATAATACGCTCTGGACAGGCGCCCATACAGGTACCGCATCGGCGGCATCGTGTGGGATTGGGTTTAGGTGTGCCTTTCTCATCATCATCAAGTGCGCCAAAGGGGCATTCTTCTGTACATCGTTTACACTGGGTACATCGTTGAAAGAAGAAATCAGGGAATGTTTGATCACCAGCTCTCGGATGAACGGCTTCACCACGATCAACCGATTTCAAACATTGAATGGCTTTCAAGGTTGCGCCAGTTGCGTCTTCCATGGACTCTTCCATGGTCAAGCTGCGACGAATCGCACCGGCTGCATAGATTCCAGTACGTTGGGTTTCATAGGGAAAACAAATAAAGTTTGAATCAACGTAGTCATCAAACAAACCGATATCACGGAACCCGGGTCCCTGACGGTACGCCAGATTGACCACAGGATCATCATGTGTTACCGGAACCATACCCGTTGCCAGAACCACCATGTCCGCTTTGACTTGAACCGATTCACCCAGCAGGGTATCTTTGGCTTCAACCATGAGACTGTCACCATCTTGTGTGACACTCGTGATATCACCTTTGCTCATGAAAATTCCAGGATCCTGCTGCATAGCTTTGTAAAAGTTTTCACTTAATCCAGGTGTTCGCATGTGTTGATAAAATACAAAGGCTTTTCCATCATCTGAATAATCTTCACGAACATACTTGGCTTGCTTGAGTGTGACCATACTGGTAACAGAACCGCAGTAAGAGAAGTCATCGTCTTTTCCTTGTCCCGGGCTCTGGATAAACACAACCGATTTTGCTTCTTTGCCATCAGACGGACGAACAATTTTTCCGTTTTTAGCAATTGCTTCAAAGGCCGTATTGGTGACCACGTCTTTAATCGCACCATATCCCAGATGGCTGAATTCATCTTTTGCAGGTTCATAGGGGCGCCAGCCAGCGGTAAGAATAACAGCACCAAATTTTTCACCATTGGGATCCAATTTCAGAATATCGGCTTTGCCCTCATTGATTTTTTTGTAGATTTCATCGAGTTTTTCTTTTTCCAGATCTTTGCCTTTTTCATCAACGCGCATTTCGGGTGGTACAGGATCTGGAACATCAAATTCAATTTTTTCACCCGGTGCTTTCAGCGTTACCGTAAAATCTCCGGGCTGACCAGCAATTCGAGCGACAACTGTACTTGTTTTGATTGAAATGTTGCTGTCTGATTCAACAGCTTTGATTTTTTGTTGAACAATGGGAGAAATGAGTTGGTCATAGGGCGCCTGTATTGGTAACTGTTTTCTGACTTTTGCTGCATAGCCACCCAATTGCCCATCTTTTTCAATGATGGTCGATGCATACCCCGCTTTTGATGCATCCAGAGCTGCCTGCATTCCTGTGATACCGCCACCAATAATCAATATCTTATCGCTTTTGGCATCCAGTTTGTAGGGCACAGGCAAGCTTACTTTTTCACATCGCACCATACCCATGCGGAAATAATCTTCAGCCATCATTTGAAGATGATCAGGTTCATCTTCGTTGACTTCTTCAGGCATGGTCCAACCCTCAGGTCGTGCGTGTGACCAGACAACCTGTTCTCTAAGATTCACTCGCTCAAGAATACATCCGCTGAATTTAAAAACATCATAATTGACACGACGAGAACATGCACCAATAACGATTGTATTGACACCTTTTTCTTTGATGTCTTGATTGATAATGTCAACACCTTCTTTGCTGCACAAAAAAGGATGAACAGTACAATTTGAATATCCCTCTTCTTTAGGGACGTTGTCCATAATCCATTCGGTATTGACCGCCTCTCCAATCCCACAGCCTGAACAGATATAAAAACCAAATTTTTTATCCATTGATTACCTCCTCACCAGGGTTTGAATCGCCTTCAGGGCCATACCAGTAGCATTCTGGTTGGAAGTAACGACATCAGCCGGTTTATTGGCACAACCGGTTGCGAACATTCCGCCCTTTTCAAAGTCATTGATTATAAACCCGTCATCTGTATAATTCAGGTCTGCCGGCAATTTGACACTGGCTGTTGTGGGTTGCATGCCTGTTGCCAGGACAGCCATATCCACTGTTTTTCGGATTTTTTCGCCAGTGACTGCATTTTCAGCCACAACGGTAATATTACCAGCGGCATCTTCCGAAACTTCAGCGACTTTGCCTTTGATCAAAAAGACCTTATCATCATTTTTCAGCTTATCATAAAATTTTTCATATCGCTGACCGGGTGCCCGAACATCAATATAAAAAATAAATACTTCCGTATCTGGATATTGTTCCCGAATATAAGTGGCATGCTTTAAGGATGCCATACAACAAATGTAGGAACAATAAGGCAGATGATTTTCATCCCGTGAGCCTGCACATTGTACAAATGCTACAGATTCCGGAGCTTTTTCATCCGATGGCCGTAGAATCTTTCCTTGAGTGGGGCCATTTTTTGCTGCCAATCGTTCCAGCATCATGTTGGTAATGATATTGTCATAGCGACCAAAACCCAAATTTTCAATACGTGTGGCATCATAGGGAACCCAACCTGTCGCCCATACAATAGCGCCTACTTTGAAATCGATGGTTTTGGATTCCATCTCAAGGTCAATGGCGTTGTATTTACAGGCTTCTTTGCATCGTCGGGCATCCTCGGTTCCGATAATTTGCGGTGAAACAACATATCGTTGCGGAAATGCCATGTTATGCGGCAAGTAAGCGCCTTTGGTTTTATCCATGCCAAAATTGAATTCATTGGGGATTTCAGTCTTGCTGGCTTTTTCACAGTCACCGCAGCAGGTGCATTCACTGGTAACATATCTTGGATTCATGCGGACTGTAACGGTATAGTCACCGGGAACACCGTCCACATTTTCAACTTCAGCCAGTGTATATACGTTAACTCTTGGGTTATCTTTAATGCGGCGATAATTAATTTCTAAACCGCAGGTTGGTGGGCAAAGCTTTGGAAAATATTGTCGCAATTGGGATACTCGACCGCCCAATGACGGTTCTTTTTCCAGCAAAATGACTTCATATCCGGCTTCAGCAGCTTCAAGCGTCGTTGTCAGACCACTGATCCCACCTCCAACAACCAGAATATTTGCACTGACTGGAGGCGTCGCTTTGTCTGTCATGCTATCCCTTTCTATTGCCTGTAAGATATATCTTTTGGATAAAAAATTATTCTGCCCTCTTAAAAGCAAAACAACCCACTCCAGGCGGCAATATAATGAATTGAGTGGACTGAATGGACGAAATGGACATTTTTTGTAATGTCCATTTCGTCCACACTGTCCACTGTATTTACTATAAAAACCGCCTGAAGTAAAAAAAGGGGAATTTTTTTCAACCAGAATATCTGTACAGGAATTTATTTCAAAAAAACCTCCAGTCACCAAGTGCCTGGAGGTTTTTTATGTTTATTTCATGATTATATCAGAAAAAATTCCTGTTTCGTGTATCCACGATGATCGATTAGTCAGGAATGATTTTGACATATTCTTCTTTTTTGACTTCCCATGTTGCTGCTTTGGGATCATATTTTGAATTTACAAAGCAGAACCAGTTTGCATCATCTTGTTGTGGATGATTTGCTTGATAGTAGAATCCTGGATAACGGGTTTCTTTTCTGAACTGAATGTGACGCAGATGCGATTCAACGGTCCAAATTCGGTGATAGATTTCCCAAACTCTCATGAGTTCATGAAGGTCACCGGCGGCCATTTTTTCGCTGTCTTCGCGCATAACAGAGAGAAGTTCCATTACGATTTCCAGGTTTTTGCTGCTGGTCTGGTAATATGTGGCTGTACCGGCGCCGTATTCATTGGTGGCTTTCATCAAACGAAGTGCCATGCCGGACGGTTTCACATAATTGGGGTTGATATCAACATCTGTTGTATAAGCACTGTTATCCAGATACAGACGAACAGGTTTGTAAATCAGATCGACCAGTTCATCTTTGGACTGTGCCAATGTCGGGGTGAAATCTGCATGATCTCGAACGTATTGTGCCATTGATTTTGCAACAATACGGCCTTCAGCATGAGAACCTGAAGAAAATTTATGACCGGAACAACCCACACCATCACCAGCGGTGAACAGACCTTTAACGGTGGTCATTCTGTTATAAATTTTGCCTTTGTCGCCCCATTTGTAAGAAGCCGGTACCCAATCTTCATTTGGTCCAGAAACCCACAAGCCGCAGCATCCTGAATGTGATCCCAACAGATAAGGTTCTGTGGGCATAATTTCAGAATTTTTCTTTTCTGGTTCTGTGTCAGTTGCACACCAGAGGTTTGCCTGGCCGCAAGTCATATCCAAAAAGTCTTCCCATGCTTCTGATTCCAGATGCTTGAGTTCTTTTTTGTCCATGCTCTTTCCAAGTTCAGCCAGAGCAGAAACTGTATCCATGATGATCGGACCACGACCGGCTTTCATTTCAAAAAGCATCAGGTGGTTTCTCAAGCAAGTAGGCGTAATCGCTGCTGTGCCATAAGGTGCATAGCTTTCAAGTTCTTTTTTGGCTGCGTCACTTGCAACATAGACTTCGCCCAGACCATTCAATGCTTTAGCTTTGAACAGTAAGAACCAGGCGCCAACAGGGCCGTAACCATCTTTGAATCGAGCAGGGGTGAAACGGTTTTCCATCATGGAAAGTTCAGCACCGACTTTCATACACATTGTGTATGTAGAACCTGCGTTCCATACTGGATACCATGCACGACCTTTACCTTCACCCACTGAACGGGGTTGGTAAATATTTACAGCGCCACCACAAGCAACCATCATTGTTTTAGCTTTGATGATGTACACTTTATTTTCACGTGTTGAGAAACCAACTGCGCCGGCAATTTGATTTTCAACATTTGCATCAAGCAACAATTCAACGATAAAAACGCGTTCCAGAATGTTTTCTTCGCCCAGAGCCAGTTTAGCAGCTTCAGCAACGATTCTTTTGTAAGATTCGCCGTTGATCATGATCTGCCATTTACCGGTGCGAACAGGTTTGGCTCCACCTTTTAAGGAGCCCATTTTCTGGCCTTTTTTACCATCAAGGTTTTTGTTGTCGTCGGTTTTTTTCCAAACTGGCAGGCCCCATTCTTCGAACAGATGTACAGAGTCATCCACATGACGGCCAAGGTCAAAAATCAAGTCTTCACGAACAATACCCATCAGGTCGTTTCGAACCATGCGGACATAATCGTCAGATGTGTTGTCGCCAATGTATGTATTGATTGCTGAAAGACCTTGAGCTACAGCACCACTACGTTCCATGGCTGCTTTGTCACACAGCAAGATTTTTTTGTCGCCAGCCCATTTTTTGACTTCAAATGCTGTACCGCAGGCAGCCATTCCACCACCAACGATAAGAATATCAACTTCTCGTTCTTCAACCTGGGGGTCGCGAATCGCTTTAATTTCGCCCTTTGGTTTGTTTGGTAATGCCATCTTAAATCCTCCTAAAAATTAATTCTTTCTTTGCTTTGTTAATGAACAAAATTCCCTTACACAGTGGCGATGGGACCCTGTAACACTAAGCCATCAACTTCTTCAGTTGAAAGAAGACCACTATCCAGATCTTTACCAACCAGATCCAAATAAGCGTTGGCTGAACCTTCCGCAGTTGTACGAACAGGGAACTTAAATCGTTTGACAGTTCCATTTCTGAACTTGCATGTCCACATAATATCTTCTGTTCCCAACATTGGCATTACGCTACTTCCTAATGGCACAAAGTCAGAATATCCACGTACTTCAATAGCCTGAGACGGACAAATCTTTACGCAAGAAAAGCATTCCCAGCATTGATCGGGTTCTTGATTATAAGCTTTCATGGCATCTGCATCCAATACCATCAGGTCGTTGGGGCAAATGTACATACAGGCTGTTTTGTCCCCACCTTTACAACCATCACATTTTTCTTGAATGACAAAACTTGGCATTAACTCCTCCTAAGTTTTTTTCCAAAGAATTCAGATTGAATTCCTGGAATTTTAATGTTAATTATTCAGGATTGTAAGAAATTACGTCCTCTATCATATATAAAAGCTGCCCTTGTATCAGGACAGACTGTTTCGTAAGGCGCATGATGATTTTAAATAACTATTTGATAACTATGATAATTTTGGCACCTTCGTTATAAATGAGGCGAACATTAACATCATGCAAACACTCTTGTCAAGTATTAATAACAAAGGCTGTATTGAATAACATTCATAATATAATAGCTGTTTTGTTTATGATGATTGGTCAGTATTTTGTCTAAAAATCGCAGGTTCTCTAAACGTTGATATATGATGATTTTCAACCCTTAATTCAGGGATTAAACCATGATAAATATATTTCCCGAGCAAGTATTTTTTTTCCGATGTCATCCGAAGATTCAGTGCTTCAACGCGTGCTGTCAGGATCTTCATCAAATTTTGACGCCTTATGATATCATTCGATTGAAACACCATTTTCAGATCGATTCATCGATATTTTTAAAAACATACACACGCACTTACATCGGTCCAGAAACGGGATTGCCCGTTGTTGTGTTGAAAACCAAATCGCACATGGATCTTAGGTGTATCTTTGTTTCAGAGGAAGGATGTCTGGTGTATCCAGATCGTCCGGCATCCTGTCGATACTATCCTCTGGCACGATTGGTTTCCCGATCCCGGGAGACTGGAAAAATTTCAGCATCCTATATGCTGATGAAAGAAGCTCACTGTATGGGACATAATGATCAAAAAGGGTTTCTGTGTGAACAGACACTGGAAAAATGGCTGGATTCCCAGGAACTGGCCAATGATGACAACTATAACGACCGAATGCTTGAAATCATTGCTGTAAAAAATCAAGCGGGCATAAAAGATTTGTCGGCTGATCAAAAAAAATTATTTTTTATGTGTTGTTATGATATTGATTCATTTCAAGATTACGCGGTAAACGATCAACTGTTTTCAGAAAAACTGGATATGCATTGCTCTTTTGATGGAGATTTGCAATGGCTTGAACGTGCTTTGGCATGGCTGAAAAATAATTTTTTAAAGATATCGGTTTTAAATAACTGCCACGTTTGACTTTAGTGTTTAATGAGAGTAATGTCAAAAATGACAGATAAGAGAAAAGATTGATGTACCGCTTATCAGGGAGGAAAAAATGGCACGCATTGACGATTATGAAAATGCAAGAAAACTTGCAGCAGAAAAATTATCGGCTATCGCCTTTGAAACCATTGTTACTTACAGTGGTTTTGATCCTGCTGATGGTGAAAACTTTTATATTCCTTTTTTAAATCGAATCTATATTGTTAAGTATCCGAATTTTCAATTTCAATCTGAGGATGAACATGAAATTCCAGTTCAAGAGCAGGTATTGTTGCTTCATTATTTGAGTGGCAGACCGCAAAAAGAATCCAGTCGATGGATTGCCTATCGAGAAATTCCAGGGGCATCATTTTATTTCAGCGCTTTTGTTAAGCGGGCGATTGATCCATTAAAAAAGGTTTTTGGCAAACAACTGAAAATTTTGAAACATGTCGCCCATAAACTCAATGCGCGTCCCATTGAGTTTGGTGATCTTGGCCTCGAATTTCAGATTTTACCCAATATTGCCATGCAAATTGTGATGTGGGAAGGGGATGAAGAATTCCCGCCTGAAGCCAACATTCTTTTTCCTGATAATATTCACGAAATATTATCGCCTGAAGATATCGCCTGGCTGTCCGGAATGCTGGTCTATCGATTAATAGGATTGAAAAAGGATAATGAGTAATTGAACGATGTCAATTACCCGTTAATAAAGCCAACAATTGTCCGACAGTCAATTCATCGGCTCCAGGAATATTTTCATCCGATGGGCGTTGTGACAAGATTCGAATGGATTGGGTGCGATGACGATCAGCCATTGCATCCTCTTGTGTTTGTTGATAAACACAAGACAGATGATAATGTGCCAGCACAAAATCGGGCTTCAGGTATAATGTTTTCTTATAATCAGCAATAGCTTCTTCAAGCTTGCCATCTTCTTCATTAATCAACCCTTGAATATAATATGCCTCTACAATCAATGGATCGTACTTGATCGCATGGGTACATGCCTCTTTTGCATGCTTCAAATCTCCATTATTGGCATAAACGCGTGCCATTTGAAACCATGCTTTGGCATCATTTGAATAAATGGACAGGTGGGATTTATAGGCCTGAACCGCCTCTGTGTATCGTTGGTTTTGGGCATGTTGTTCCGCCTGTTCAAGGAAAGATAACGAGGATTCTGTTTTTACCTTTGTTGTGGAGACAATTGAAGGATTAACGTTGACATTTTGATCTGCGGAAAAATTATTTTTTGTGTCGGGGGGATATTTGGGTTGAATGGGTTTGATCGTTTGCGTTAAGCTTGGCATTGCTGGCTGGTCTTTTTGATAAATAAACGTGCCTGAAAATTGTTTTGCAATAAATGGTGTGGCACTCATATGAGCAGCTTCGGAAGCACCAATATTAAAGTAGCCCGATGGCAGTAAACACCGATAAAACCGTTTAAGAACGTCTTGAATGACATCATCCGTAAAATATATGGCAACATTACGCCACAAAATTAAATCCATCGCATGAGTACAGGTGGCTAAAGATGGATATACGGGATTGTTCAGATTCAGATAAGAAAACATCACCCGTTTTTGAATATCTTCGCGAATATGAAATCTGTCTTTTTTTTCTTTAAAGTATGTTGAAATGATTGTTTTGGATGTCTGTCGAAGGGACCAGCTTCGATAGTGACCATCAATAGCCTTTTTTAGGGAAGGTTTATTGATATCTGTTGCCAGAATAAAAATATGCCAGTTTTTGATATCTGCCCCTAACAGTTGATCCATTAATATTGCGAGGGAATAGGGTTCTTCGCCGGTTGAACATCCAGCACTCCAAATCCGCATGCTTCGATCTTTTTCATGTCGGGCAATAATTTCTGGCAAAATTTTATGACGCAATGCCTGAAACAAAAGTTCTTCACGAAAAAAATAGGTTTCACCAACAATGATGGTATCGATAAAAAAATCCCAGATAGGACTATCGGTCGGTGATTCTGACAGCCGTCGGTAAAGATGGTCTATATTAGATGCGTCCTGTTTTTTTGTGGTTGTCAGAACATGACGTTTCAATTCATTTCGTCTGCGTTCGCCAAATATAATACCTGTACGCTGAAGGATGAGTTTTTGAAACCGCTCAAAAGACATATCTGTAAATGAATCTTTCATATATCCATTTTTCTCCTTGTTTTTCATCCTCATATCACATAGGCATTTTTTTGAACACGTTTTAGCATTTTAGCTATGATTGGATGTATCCATAAAGAAAAACAGTAAGTGTTGATTTTTTCTTATTTTTTATGTATTTACACTCTTGATCATAAAATTTCTGTCCTTGAAAAAATATTAAGGGCAAACATTCCATCATCACAAAACAAGCATCTAAAGGTTTAATCCATTGACAATGTAAAGGAGGTCGAATGACGGAAAAATCCCAAAAATTCGCTCATGAAGCGGTTGATGATGAAGACAGTATAGAGGACATGTATCTGACCTTTGAGGTGGATACAGAAGAATATGCTGTTTGTATTGAAACGGTAACTGAAATTGTCACCAACCAGCGAATTATTCCAGCACCGGATATGCCCCCATATCTTGCTGGTGTGATCAATTTGCGGGGGAAAGTAGTGCCTTTGATGGATGTTCGAGTGCGGTTCGGACTACCTAAAAAAGCGTATGATGACCGCACCTGCACCATTGTGGTTGAAATTGATGAGGTTCCTACCGGTCTAATGGTGGATCGCGTCAAGGATGTGCTTGAAATTCCAAAAAATAAGATTGAGCCACCCAAGTATGGCAAAGGCGATGGTATCATTCAGGGGATGGGAAAGAGGAATGAACAGGTCAGTTTTATTATCTCCCTTTCGCAACTGTTATCCGCTCAACGAATTGATATCGATCAACTCCGGGAAATAACCGGAAAAGAATAACAAAGAAGGGTTGATATACGATAGTCTCGTATTTTAAACGCATTTCACTTTCAAATGAATCTTTAGAAAGGAGTTCATGATCATGATAGCTATTTTTAAAAATTTGAAAATTGGTGTTAAAATCTTTATGGGGTTTATCATTGTTTTACTTTTATTAGTGCTTATCGCAGGTGTCGGTCTGAACAGCCTGCATAGCGTAACCAATCGCATTGACAATGTTGATGGTACGAATAAATTAACGCAAATGATTTTATCGTCTCGCCAACAGGAAAAGAATTTTATTATTCGAAAAGATCCAGTGTGCATCAAAGAAGTTGAAAATATTAATAAAAAATTGATTCAACAGGCAAAGGAGACACAAAAAAACTTCAAGCGGGATGTTGATATCCAATCTATGAAAGAAGTCATTACTGCCGGTGAAACATATCTCAAATCCTTTGAAACATATGTTGCATTTGCCAATCAGAAGACATCTTTATTGGAGACGATGCAAAACAATGCACGCAATGCCTTAAAAGAATGTGAAACCATTCGCGAGCAACAAAAAAACGAGCTTGTAAAAATTAAAGAAGACAATTTGAAAAATGTTCAAGATAAACTGTCAAAAGCAGATGATGCCAACCAGATGGTTAAATATATGCTTGAGGCAAAAGGGTATCGCATGGTGATGATGGAAGGTAATACCAGCGTTCTATCCCAGTGGCAGGAATTGAATCGGCAATTGTTTGCTTTGGCAACAGATTTGAAAAATCGTTTTTCAAATCCAGCCAATATTCAGCAAGCCAATCAGGTGATTGCAAACTATCGTAATTATGAAAATGCTGTTTTGCGATTCTTGAAATCCAACAACCCTGATGACAAAACCAAAATGGCTCAGGCTGCCACTGCAACAATGGACGCCATTGTTGCGATCCGACAGGGGCAAAAGAAAGAACTGGAAATTGTTCAAAATACGTTTATCCAAAATTTAGACGATAAAATGGCCAAAGCCGATGATGCCAATCGTTTGATCAAACGGTTTTTAGCCGCCAGACAGGCTGAAAAAAACTTTTTGATTTCAGAAGATAAAAAATATCATCTTGATGTTGAAAAAAATATCAAAACAATGATTGAGCTCTGTCAAGATTTAAAATCCCGATTCAAAAACAAAAACAATATCGACAAAGTGGAAACCATCATTACTGGTATTGAACACTATTATACCTCTTTTGAAGAATTATTTGAAATGATTGAAAAACAAAAAGTTGCTATGACGAACATGGTGGATGCCGCTCGAAATGCCCAAAAAACGACCAATAACGTCCAACAGGGGCAATATGAACAAATGGAATCCCAGGTGACCGCCGCCAATAGTATGGCCATTACATTTACACTGATCGCCATTGGCCTGGGATTGTTTTTTTCCTGGTTTATTGCACGAAGTATCAGCCATCCGGTCTCAAAAATTGTTGCTTTTATTGAGCGTATTCGGGCAGGAGACGTGTTGACCTTAGATGTTGATAGTAAGGATGAAATCGGTATTATGTCTGAAGGTCTCAACCAGATGGTCACAGAAACCCAAAAACTGATCAATAATCTTGAAAATTTACCCACACCATTAATGGAAATTGATCGGGATTACACAATTCTTTATATCAACAAAGCGGGGCGTGAGTTGTTGAATCTTCCCCAGTCAGATATTGTCGGTAAAAAATGTTATTCATTTTTTAAAACCAGTCATTGTCAAACCGCAGAATGCTGTTGCCATAAAGCCATGAACATGGATCAGGTCTGCACGGCTGATACCATTGCTGACCCCACAGGTTTGGATTTACCAATCCGCTATACGGGTTCTCCTGTCAAAGATCTCAAAGGAAATATTGTTGGTGCCATTGAGTTTGTTCTGGATGTCAGTGGAGAGCGTAAAATCAATCAGGCGATTGTCAAGATGATCAATTCTATCAATAATGGTGACTTCAGCATGCGTGGTGATGCCAGTCAATTCACTGGAAATTATGCGGATCTTGTTAATAACGTTAACAAGATTGTCGATGCCTTTGTGACCCCCCTGAAACGTATACAGGAATACGTCGCGAAGATCAGCCGTGGAGAAATTCCAGAACCGATCACTGAACAGGCCAAAGGTGATTTTGAAATTCTCAATAACAATCTCAATATGTGCATCGATGCGGTTAATCGTCTGGTCAAGGATGCCAAACAACTGGTGCAGGCATCCCTGGATGGAAAACTGGATACACGCGCAGATGTCAGCCGGCACCAGGGAGATTTTGCCGAAGTGGTCAAAGGTATCAATGATACATTGGATGCCATTCTTTTGCCCATCAAAGATGCCCAGGATATCCTGGAAAATATTTCCAATGGCGTATTGACGAAATTTGTAACCGGTGAGTATAGGGGCGATCATGCCATTATCAAGAATGCTATTAACAACACCCTGTCATCATTGAATGATATACTGAATCAAGTGGGTGAAGTTTCAGATAATGTGGCAGCATCGGCCAATCAGTTGACATCGGCCAGTCACAACCTTTCCGAAGGTGCACAGCAGCAAGCCGCATCGGTTGAAGAAATTACAGCCAGTGTTCATCAGACCGATCAACAAATCAAACAAAATGCTGATAACGCCGATATGGCCAATCAATTGGTCAGCGAAACCAATCAAGCCGCCACAACCGGTCAGGGTGAAATGCAACAACTGAGCAAAGCTATGGAAGAAATTTTTGAAGCATCTCAAAATATTTCAAAAATTATCAAGGTGATCGATGAAATTGCTTTTCAGACCAATATCCTGGCATTGAATGCGGCCGTTGAAGCTGCGCGTGCTGGCCAACATGGAAAGGGCTTTGCTGTTGTGGCACAAGAAGTTCGAAATCTTGCCGGTCGAAGTGCTCAGGCGGCAAAAGAAACAGCGGAAATGATTGAAGGATCAAATAAAAAGGTGAATGAGGGTGTAAATTTTGCCGGTCGGACAGAAGAAGCCCTGACAAAAATTGTGGACAATGTTATGAAAGTCAAAGATCTTGTGGCTGAGATCGCAACGGCCAGCAAGGAACAAACCCACGCCATGGGACAGATCAATGAGGGCATGGGACAAATCAATACAGCGGTACAAAATATCAGCTCTCAGAGTGAAGAAACAGCCTCCGCTGCAACAGAATTGACATCACAATCCGAAGATTTAAAGTCACAATTGGCAAAATTTCAGTTGATTAAAAATGAAAAAATGTCAGGCCGTGGCCCTGAAATGAAAAAAGTGCCTGTCAAGGCACCATCGCAAAAATTGATCGCTAAAAACTATCCCCATCGAAAATCGCCAAAAGATATCTTACCCTTAGATACTGATGAACGTGGTTTTGGTGAATTCTAAATAAATGGTGGGCACATTTTCGTTTGCCATAAAAGATGTGCCCACTCCCCCGCTCCCTTATAAAATTAAGGATAAAATCTATGATCCTGCGAATAAAAAATCTCAGTCTAAAAATAAAATTTGTCGTGGCATTCTTGATAGTTGGTATTTTTCCTCTGGCTATCGGAGAATATCTTTGTTTAAACAATGCAGAAAAAGCATTAAAAAAACAATCGTTTATGCAATTAGAAAGTATTCGTGAAATAAAAAAAGCACAAATACAGAAATTTTTTCAAGAGCGTAAAGGCGACTTGAACGTACTGACTCAAACCATTGAAAGCATAAAAGACAAGGCTTCAAAACGACTTGAAACCATCCAGATGCTTAAAAAACATCAATTGGAAGCAACCTTTCAAACGGTTGAAAATACGGTTCATGCATTAAAAGATAATCCCTTTTCAGCTCTTGCCATTCATAAATTTAATCAGGCGTTTTTAAAAAACGATAGAATCATCGGTGGAGCGGATTGGCTGAAAATAGAAAGCGAATTCAGCGCTGTTTTTAAAGATATTAAACAAGATTTCAATTATGATGATGTCTTTTTAATCAGCCCCGGTGGCGATATTGTTTATACCGTTGAAAAAAAGGCTGATTTAGGACAAAATTTATTGACAGGAAATTTAAAAGGTTCAGGTCTTGCCTTGGTTTTTCAAAATGCTAAAACGGTCGAAATTGCGGTGTCGGATTTTCAGCCTTATGCACCATCGGACAATATGCAAAGTCTTTTTATGGCAGGGGCTGTTCGTTCTCAAAACAACCTTATCGGTATTATTGCCATTCAAGTACCTATCCAAAAAATTAATGATATTATTCAACATCGTTCCGGTATGGGAAAAACAGGAGAAAGCTTTCTGGTGGGACAACTGGATGGAAACATGCGTTTGTGCAGCAATCGTGTGATTCACAGAGGAGATATCGGAATGCCGATATCTGATGATTTTGCCAAAAAAGCACTGAATGGAAAAAAAGGCACGGCCTGGCAAAATGATGAAAAAGGCAATCTCAAAATCATTATCTACGAACCGCTCAGCCTTCAAAGCTTGAACTGGGCCATCTTGACCACTGAATCCATTGAAGAAAACATTGCCCATAAAAAAGAAGGCCAAATTAAAGATTTTTGTCAACAGTATATTGAAGCATATAATTATCGCGAATTATTTTTGATTGATTCCAATGGCTTTGTTTTTTATACCACTCACAGAGCAGCAGATTATCATTCCAATCTGGTCAATGGCAAATATGCCAATTCAGGACTTGGAAAACTCATTAAAAATGTGACTCAAACAAAAAGTTTTGGTTTTGCTGATTTTGAACCCTATGCGCCGATCAATGATGAACCCGCAGCATTCATTGCACAACCTATCCTTCAAAACGATACAGTTGATATGATCGTTGGACTTCAGCTGTCACTGAAAGCGATCAATACGATCATGCAGCAACGTGAGGGCATGGGCAGCACTGGTGAAACGTATCTGGTGGGTGAAGATAAACGCATGCGGTCGGATTCTTTTTTAGACCCGACAGATCACTCTGTTGAAGCCTCTTTTCGCAATCCATCCAAAGGAACGGTTGACACAGAAGCCAGTCGAACCGCTTTATCTGGAAAAAAGGGTGAAAAAATCATAAAAGATTATAACAATAACTGGGTCTTGTCTGCTTTCTCTCCATTGACTGTATTTGGGTGTAACTGGGCTTTGATTGCTGAAATAGATTGTGCTGAAGCCTTTGCTCCGGTGTACGTTATGCAAAAAGTTATTGTTGCGATTATGTTGCTTTCAATTCTTGGTATTTTATTGGTTTCATTACTCATGACAAAAAGCTTGATGAGCCCGATTCAAAAGATTATTCAATTCATTGAAAAGATTCGATTGGGTAATAAAGAAATCACGTTAACAATGGATAACAAGGATGAAACAGGTACATTGGGAACAGCTTTGAATGAGATGGTTATGGGGCAGCGAGCTTTACTCTACAATTTGGATCATCTGCCCACACCGGTCATGGAAATCGATAACGATTATTCGATCAAATATATGAATCATGCAGGATTGAATGTTCTTGGACTATCGATCAAAGATGTTGTTGGTAAAAAATGTTACTCCTTTTTCAAAACAAGTCATTGTCAAACCAATGACTGTGCCTGCCACAAGGCAATGACCACGCAACAGGGATGTACAGCAGATACCATTGCTGATCCTGAAGGTATAAATTTACCCATCCGATATACAGGATTTCCAATCAAAGATCATCAGGGGCATGTTACTGGTGCTATTGAATTTGTTTTGAATGTCAGTGGTGAACGGGATATCAACAAGGCTATTGTAGAAATCATCCAATCCATCAACAATGGTGATTTCAGTCAACGGGGTGATGCAGAACTGTTTACCGGCAATTATCGCGAGCTGGTAACGAATGTCAATAATATTGTCGAAGCTTTTGTCCAGCCGTTGCGTCGCATTCAAAATTATGTTGCCATGATCAGTCGGGGAGAAATTCCAGAAAAAATTACTGAGCAGGCAAAGGGTGATTTTGGAAAACTCAATACCAATCTCAATATGTGTATCGATGCTGTCAACAATCTGATCAAAGATGCCAATGTCCTGGTTAATGCTGCCATTTCCGGGCATTTGGATACACGGGCGGATGACAGCAAGCATCAGGGTGATTTTGCAAAGATTGTCAAAGGGATCAATGAGACCCTGGATGCTGTTTTAATGCCGATCAAAGAAGCACAAATTATTCTGGAACGAATTTCTGAGGGAGATTTAACCCTGACAGTCAACGGAGACTATCAGGGGGATCATGCCATGATCAAAGAGGCGATAAACAATACACTATCCTCTTTGAATCAAATTCTCGAACAAGTGGCCGATGTTTCAAAAAACGTATCTGCATCAGCTATCCAGCTTAATTCTGCCAGTCAGCACCTGGCTGAAAGTTCTCAACAACAGGCTGCATCTGTTCAAGAGATATCTTCAAGTATTCATGAAACAGATCGTCAAATTCGCCAAAATGCGGAAAATGCCGATATGGCCAATGCCCTGGTTGCTGAAACCAATCAGGCCGCAACGACCGGACAGAAAGAAATGAATCATTTGAGTCAGGCCATGAAAGAAATCAATGATTCTGCTCAAAATATTTCAAAAATTATCAAAGTGATCGATGAAATCGCCTTTCAAACCAATATTCTGGCACTAAATGCTGCTGTTGAAGCTGCACGCGCCGGACAGCATGGCAAAGGCTTTGCTGTCGTTGCTCAGGAAGTTAGAAATTTAGCGGGAAGAAGTGCTCAGGCAGCAAAAGAAACCGCTGAATTGATAGATAATTCTAATAAAAAGGCTATGGAAGGGGTACAGATTTCCGAACGAACAGGCATTGCCCTTGAGCAGGTGGTGGAAAACGTTCTGAAAGTTAAAGATTTGGTTGCCGATATTGCGGTAGCGAGTAAGGAACAAACCCAGGCAATGGGACAAATCAATGATGGTATGGGCCAGATCTCTACAGCCGTTCAAAATATCAGCTCTCAGAGTGAAGAAACAGCATCCGCTGCAACAGAACTGTCCGGTCAGTCTGATCAATTAAAAGCGCAACTGGCAAAATTCAAGCTACTTGATAATCATCATAATATTCGTCAAACATCTGAAACAGAGGATGAAGATGGGATCTCGTTTCCACAAAATTATCAGGTGATGCCTCTATTGCAATAAACCTTGCAGGTTCACCTTTTTGAAGTGTTCCAGATAATTTACTGCGCAAAAGTTTGTTGCTCAGGGAGGTACAGGATTGAATGGCTTGAGGTAAAGAATATCCGCATCTGACAAATAGTTGAAGTTCATCAAATAAACTTTTTCCATGATCAACGCCGTAACTTCCGGCATCACTTCCGCAAACAACAGGAACGCCCAACGTTTTAGCGTTTATGAGTTGCTTGCATTGATCATCAAAGGTTCGCAGGGCGATGTCTTTTTCTGTTGGATTGTCCAGGTACTCAGATAGTGTATACATGGGAATCAATGTAGGGGTCCAAAAAATTTGTTGATCAGCCATTTTTTTTAAATTTTCTGACCCCATAAAGTAACCATGTTCAATGGAAGAGCATCCTGATTCAATAGCTATATGAACAGGATGTTCACCATTGGCATGCACCATCACAGGCGTGTTGTTTTTATAAGCCCACTGACAAATGGCAGACATATCTTTCCTGGAGAACTGTTCAGGCGTCTGTTTTCCAAACGTTTTCAAGCTATTCATACCTGATAAAATAATTTTAATATGATCTATGTCTTGAAAGGTCTTGATATGATGTAAACATTTTTCATTTTCTGGAATTCCTTTCCCCACAAACGATCCATATCGACCTTCTCGATGCCAGCCCACTCCAGGAGAATGGATCTGAACACAATGCTTTTTTGTTTGCTTAAAACGATGGGTATGTCCACAGTGATCTCCACCATCACGAACATCTGAAATACCTGATGCATGATACGTATTTAAATGGTGAACAATCAATTGTTGTGCGTCATGAAAATCCATCTTCAATTGAGATTGGCGACGATTTAAATCAAGTGTCCCGGACATGGATAAATGAACATGTGCATCAATCAGTGGCGGTAAAATAGTATGTCTGGATAAATCAAGCGTGATTTTTTTTATTAAATCCTGGTTGACAGGATCGATTGATACAAGCGTATGATTGAGAATGGTCAGCACCCTATCTTTTTGAATATCTTGTCCGGTGCCATCAATCAACCATCCGGTATGAATATATTTCACATTCATGATTGACTCTTTCGCATGAGCAGGAGGTAACATGATTAAATGCTATTAGCAATAAAGAATCTCCCCCTCGGCTCGGCGAATTCCCAGCCACTATTTTATAAATTGCGAAATCTATCTACGGGGACGTATTACTGGAGTGTGCAGGCCGTTGATACGTCATTTAAAGGCGGGGCGTTTGCGGTGGAAAGCAGTTTTGTGATTGAGTGAGAATGATAGATGACACTGACTGAATGAGAATCCTTATTAAGGGATTTGTTAAATTTTGGGGGGTGAGTCCCAAATCTTGGGATTTGGGACGTCGCCCTTTCTTTCCCATTTCAAATTGTTGGGGATGATGGTCATCACTGTCGACTTGATCGACCATCAGTTTCCGGGAGTTTTATACCTAATTTTTTCAATTTTCTAAACAATGTCGTTTTATGAATTCCTAATTCACGAGCGGTTGCGAGTCGGTTATAATTATTGCGCTTAAGAATATCAAGCAGGCCTTGAATCTCAACGGCACGAATGGATTCAGTAATGGTTGAGGATTCTGATAGTGGACGTTTTATATCAGTGACAAAATCATCCGGCAAATGATTGAGTAAAATGTCTCCTTTGTGACATAAAACAAAGGCATGCTCAATAATATTTTCAAGCTCTCGAATATTTCCTGGATAATCATGTGCCAGTAGAAGCGACATCGCTTCCTGGCAAATTCCGGTGATGGATTTACTTTGAAATCGATTAAACCGCTTGATAAAATGGTCAATCAGAAGCGGGATATCCTCTTTTCTTTTTCTTAATGAGGGTAATTCAATTTTAACAACGTTGATTCTATAGAACAAGTCCTGTCTAAACTTTTTCAGTTTCACCAGGTCGGATAAATCTCTATTTGTAGCAGCAATAATTCGAACATTGGCATGAATCGTTTTGGTTCCACCCAGTGGTTCATAGGTTTTTTCTTGCAAAACTCTTAAAAGTCTAACCTGAAGTGCTTTACTGACCTCCCCGATTTCATCAAGAAATAACGTTCCGCCTTCTGCCAGCGCAAATCGCCCTGGTTTATCCATTGTTGCACCTGTAAAAGCGCCAGTTTTATAACCAAACAATTCAGATTCCAATAAATTATCTGGAAGTGCGCCACAGTTTAATGCAATAAAAGGCTTATTTTTTCGATAACTTAAATTATGGATAGCTTTTGCAGTCAGTTCTTTTCCGGTGCCTGTTTCTCCTTGAATTAATACACTGCTTTCGCTGGCTGAAATTTGTGGTAATATATCAAAAAATTGCTTCATTGCCGGGCTTTGACTAATAATGTCACCAATTTGAAATTGGGCTTTTAATTCTCGTCGAAGTTCTTCTACAAGACTCAAGTCACGAAATGTTTCTGCACCTCCAACAACCTGCCCCGTGTCATCTCGCAATAAAGCTGTTGAGACACTAATTGGGATTCGTTTACCTTTCGCATTGATAATAAATGCCAACTTGTTTACGATGGGCTTTCCTGTTTCAATTGTTTGACGCAACGCGCATTCATCATTGCACATATTGGAGCGAAAAACTTCACAACAATAGACACCAATCGCATCTTTTTTTGAAATATCTGTAATTTCCTCAGCAGCACGGTTGAAAGATGTTATGCGCCAATTTTTATCAACGGTAAAAACACCATCGGATATACTTTCCAGAATAATTGCCATGGAATTATTAGGAATTTTATTTGAAATATCTTTATATTGTTTCATTATAAAACGTCTTACAATGTTTTTAAAATTAATTCATCGTTTTTTTAGTTTTGGTTCCTTATCAGATGACTCAGCAGACGGTCAATTGCTTCTGCTTCCTCAAGACGAGCATGCTTGATACACCCTTTTTTATAAATCTGACACTTTCGTTCAAGTTCTTTTTCTGCTTCAAGGCGTTGCGTGTCTGTCAATACATTACTATGTAAAAGTTTACTCAGGGCCTGGATACGAAATCGATCCAGACGAATCGCCTGAGACAGCTGATCTGAATGCCCTCCTCTTTTGATAATCAGTGGACAATCAAGCAAATAAATGGGGTGCTTACAGGAGATGCGAAGCCATAAGTCATAATCTTCACATGCAGGTAAGGATTCATCAAACATTCCAACCTGATCAAACAATTCTTTATGAATGATCACGGCTGATGGACTGACAATACACAACGGCAGGCAATGCTTAAAAATCATTCCAGATTTTTTGGTATGTTTTTTTTTGGGATATAATCGTTTACCATCTTTTATCCAAATTTCTTCGGTCTGACAGATCCGTGCTGTTGTATTATTTTTCATAAATTGCATTTGCAAGGTTAATTTTTCAGGCAGCCAGATATCATCAGAATCTAAAAAAGCGATCCATTGGGCAGAACTGTGACGAAGTCCCGTATTTCGAGCTGCGCTTACCCCCTGATTTTCCTGATAGATTACAGAAATCCTATCTCCAAATTGATCCATTACATCAGCGGTATTGTCGGTGGAACCATCATTGACAACAATAATTTCAATGTCAGGGTATGTCTGATCGAGAACGGATTGTATCGCCTCTCTAACAAAATCAGGCCGATTGTATACTGGAATGATGACTGAAATTTTTTCCATAAAATGACTATTGCCTTTCAAAAAGAACTTGCAATCCGTAAGGGTTTCTAAGATCAAAATGATTATTATTGATATAAATTCGTCGCTTCCAATACCTGATCTTCTACCCAGGGCGTCATTTTTTCAATGGCCACAACTGTGGACGATGCACCCATCACCACCTGGCTATTGGGAATCATTTTGGTAAATTTCAATATCATCGGTGCTCGTTTGCCTATTGGAATAGCTGTTGTAAAAAAAGTCATTGTTTGATTGTCTGATAGACGAAACCATTCCCAGGATCCATAGTTATATTCCAAATCACCCTCTTTACAATGATATAAAAGGATAGTATTGCTTTTCCATTCATAATCCAATACAAAATCCAGGTAGAATTTAAAGATAGCAAACCCCAGTTTTAAACGCCAGTTAACCATCATTCCATCATACGTCAATTCTCGTTTGGCATATTTAACCTGGTACATGAATTCTGAATAGCGTGAAAAATCTGAAACCAATGGTTTTACAGCTTCAAGTGGACCTTGCATTCTTCCGGCGGCTGTTACAAATTTGACAGCAACAGGCTCATTATTTTCTGTTCTGATCCATTGAACAGGATGCACAAAAACAAGAGTTCCTATTCGTGAAAGCAATTGGATCGTATCTACCGGTATATTTGATTGGGTTAAGACAGGAATGATTGGATCTTTTGGTAACTTGCTGATCGTGTTAATATCCGGTGGAACGTCTTGAGCTGTCAGTTCACATCGTTTTTTGATGGCATCCAGAATCAATGAACCTGTGGATACAGGTATCGCCATTTCCAAATCTGGCTGGGCTCTTAGTAACAGTCGCATTAGAAAGCCAATACCTCGTAATTCAGTCCAATAGGTCATTATGAGCATGGTTCGATTGGGCCCAAGAGAAATGAATTCATATCGTCCTACATTCCCTTTCATATCACCTTTAACACGAAACCAGCTAATATCGCCATCAGGCTCCATAAAATAATCCAATGTAAACTTTACACCAATATGAATTAAAGGAACTTTAACCGATAGTTTGATTTCATTGATTACATGATTTTTTGATTTTGAAAGGATTGTGGAGGAGCTGGTTTGCGGCATAAATTCATGGTAATGCGAAAAATCCATCACAACTTCGCGAACACGATGAACCGGGGCTTCAATAACGCATATTGAGGTCAAAAATCGGACATCGAAGTCATTTATTTTTTCGTTTCCAATGGGTAATGAAACTTTTTTTTCTGGATGAAGAAGTAATAATTGCCCGGTTTCGGAAAGTTTCACAAGATCGTTGATATGAATATTTTGATCCTGAAATTTTGGAACAAATGAAGCATGCGTCAAAAAAGGAATAAATAAACTTATTAATAGTATAGATAAAAAGGATACTCTCATAAAAACTCCTATTAATTGATGATCGAAAGTTCTCTAAATAAATTATGGTTCTTAAGAAAGAATTGTTCCGGGAGCAATCGTGTTTCCTCTGAGAAAATTTTCAATAGCCAACCGTTTTCCAGAAGCACTTTGAATTTCTAAAATAGACAAACATCCATCTTCAGTGGCAATCCATAATTCGCCTGGAAAAGCATCAAGAACGGTACCCGGAGGTTGTTGTTCTATGCCATCAATATTTTCAGCTCTAAATATTTTAAATCGTTTGTTATCAATAAATGTAAAAGCACCAGGCCAGGGATTCATTCCGCGAATGAAATTAATAATCGATGTTGTCGGTTGTTGCCATTGAATCAGACCATCTTTTTTGGATAATATGGGCGCATAGGTGGCAAGAGAATGATCCTGTGGCATTGGCGTAACAGATTGGTTGACTATTTTTTCTATCGTATTGACAAGCAAGATCGCACCTGTTTTGGATAGACGCTGATGAAGCATTCCTGCTGTTTCATCAGGTTGAATGGAAATCATCTGAACCTGTAGAATATCACCAGTATCAAGGCCTTCATCCAGTTTCATAATTGAAACGCCTGACTGTTCACATCCATGAATAATCGACCATTGAATGGGAGCTGGACCACGATACTTTGGCAAAAGAGACGGATGAACATTTAAAACCCCTCTTGAAGCAATATTCAATAGAGGTTTTTTGAGTAACTGTCCAAAGGCAACAACAATCAAAAAATCTGGATGTAATGATTGAATTTGTTCAATGCACTCCGGAGAATTGATAGATTTTGGCTGAAGAATATTCAGTCCCAATTCAAGAGCCTTTTTTTTGATTGGCGAGGATTCCAGCTTTTTTCCTCTGCCTTTAGGACGATCCGGTTGCGTAATAACGCTCACAATGTTGTGTGTGCTATGATACAACATCTCTAAAGATGGTACTGCAAAATCAGGTGTTCCTAAAAATATAATTCGTTGTTGTTTCATTCTTTTTTACGCTTATTTTTCTTTCTTTTTTTCATAATGCGGCGTTTATACATTTCTCGCTTGAGAGAACTGACATAATCGATAAATAATACACCATTTAGATGATCCACCTCATGTTGCAGGACAACAGACAGGAAGTCATCTGTTTCAATGTCTATAGCGTTTCCATGTTCATCCATTGCTTTCAGATGAATTTTTTTTGCGCGATAGACGTCTGATCTGAAATCAGGAACGCTTAAACATCCTTCATTTTCAGAAAGAACAGTACCTTCAGTCAATATTATTTCAGGATTTATGATAACCTTGTAATTCTTTTGTTGAAGACGTTCCTCATCAGACAGTCCTTCTTGTAAATCGTTACGATCCAAATCATACAGCAACAGTTGTTTACTAAAACCGACTTGTGGCGCTGCCAGACCAATTCCCTGAACAGAATACAACGTATCAGCCATATCATGAATTAATTGATGAATACTTTCATCTATTGATTCAATAGACGCCGCTTTTTTCTTCAAGATTGGATCAGGATAGACAAAAATATCTAAAACAGACATATTTTTACTCTTTTATTTGTATTTTCTCAACCGTTTCTCGTTGACTGGAAGAGAAAATGGATGTTCCTGTTAAAAAGGCGGAAATAAGACCCGCGACAATTATAGGAAAAACTTGGGCAGCATGATTAACAAGTGTAAAACCAACCGCTTCTTTTTCTCCGATACCAAAGATGGTCATGGCAAAAACGCCACCCGCCTCCCACAATCCCCAATAACCGGGTACAGATGGTAATGAAATAAAAAAACAGATCATCACCAGAACAGCACACATTTCAAAAAAACTGATATGGAGTTCTGTGCATCCAAAACTCATAACAAAATATGAAAAGGCAACCAATAACCAAATCACAACAGATAGAAAAAAACAATGAATTATTCGGGCGGGTCGTCTTAATAAAGAAAACCCTTCAGCAACATGATCCATGATATTGATCATCGGATCAACACATTTATGTGCAATAAATGTCTGTACACGGGGACCAGCAAAAAAAATCAACCGCGGTATTTGTAGAAAAATACGTTTAAACCATGACCGTATACGTTGCACATTGATACAGACAATACATACCAGCAAGAAGATGAACAGCCCGAAAATATGTGTTGCCAGGGTTGAAAGAGTTGTCTGAGAAAGTGTATAGTTAAATATTTCCATTTGATAGTTCGGATCAATATCAACATATATAAAGACCAGGGCATACAATAATATCAATATCGTAATATCAAACAAACGTTCAGTTACAATGGTTGATAAACCTCCAGAGAGAGGAACACGTTTTTTTTGATACAGTATTGCAGGACGAGCTAGTTCACCCACACGTCCAGGAAGAATACAATTGATCATAAAGGCGATGGCTGTGGGATGGTATGCGGCACAAAAGCTTATGGGCTGAATTTCTTTGACAATCTGTTGCCACCGGTAAGCTCGTATCAAAAAACTGATATAATTAATTCCTATTGAAATAAAAACCCAACGGAACTGAATGGAAAAGAAATATTCCCATAGTGTATGCAAAGGAACATTAATGAGCGTTAAGTAAAGCGCTGCACCGGATAATACTAAACCAATGATAAATGATATGTATTTCATTCAGATAACCGGAGGGATGCGAAGATAATTTGGGCATCATGAATATCTCGATGAATCTGATCCGACAAAGCTTCAATGGAAGAAAATTTCTTTTCACCCCGCAGACGTTTAATAAAATTGACACAAATATTTTTGTCGTAAATATTTTCTAAAAAATCAAGCAAATGAACTTCAAGTGTATATTGTTGGTCATCGAATGTTGGTGAAAAACCAATATTGGCTACCCCCAGATAACTTTTGTTTTGTAAAAGAACACTGACAGCATAGACACCGCTTAAGGGTTTTAATTCATCGCAAAGCTGAAGGTTTGCAGTTGGAAAGCCGAGCAGTCGGCCGCCTCGATTTCTGCCACGTCTGACAATCCCACGAACTTGATAATATCTCCCTAACATTGCCCGGGCTTGATCAAGGTCACCCGATGAAACTGCTGACCGGATAGCAGTAGAGCTGATACGGCTTTCCAGTTTGTTGCCAACAGGCTTCCAAGGAACCACCTGAACATCGAATCCTAATTCACGACCATACTGTTGAAGCAGTTGAACATTCCCTTCTCGTTTTTTACCAAAACAATAGTCATTACCAATAATCATTGCTTTAATACCAATTCGGTTGACCAGAAGATCCTGAACAAAACTTTGTGCAGAGATTTGTGCAAATTCATGATTAAAAGGAATAACAATTAATATATCCAGGCCCGTTTTTTCCATCAGCTCCATTTTTTGTTCAAACAGGGTAATTAAAGGAAATGGGCAGCCATCAGGTTGTAGAACTTTCATCGGATGCGGCTCAAATGTCATGGCTGCTGAAGTACCATTAATCTTTTTTGCGGTTTCAACGACACGAGCGAACAAACGCTGATGTCCCAAATGTACACCGTCAAAATTTCCAATCGTTAAAACAGCCCTTGAAAAGGGTGTTGCAATATTTTCAATACCATTAATTCGTTTCATACAAATCCAGAAGTAAAAGATTTAACTTTTCACTTGACAAAAAAATAAAAAGTATTTAAATAGCAGATTCTTTTTTAAAAATCAATTTTTCTTTTGCCGAAGTGGCGGAATTGGTAGACGCGCTAGGTTCAGGGTCTAGTGGGGGATTCCTCGTGGGAGTTCAAATCTCCCCTTCGGCATCCTTTTTAAGTCAAAAAGGGTATAACCATTTGAAACCAGTGGATTTTATTCACTGTTTTTTTTTTTGATCATAGCATGGCATTTGTCAAATAGGTGCTATATGGTGTTATGTTGTGCAATAGAGTGTTTTGTGGTGTTTTGTTGTTCA
>PEAL01000344.1 GCA_002753725.1 Deltaproteobacteria bacterium | reverse complement strand
TGATCTTGACTATTTTTCTCCAAGAGAATTAAAAATTTTGAATGATCTTTCTTTTATTTTCAAAGATGTAAAATCTAATGACATTTCTGATATTTCCCACCTCCCCAATGAACCTTGGAGCAAAACAATAAAAACTAAAGGGCTGTTTGAACTGATTGATTACATTTTAGCCATAGATACAGATGCTGAAAAAAAACTCCCTGTTGAAATTGCTAAACAGCGCTATACAGAACGTCAAGAGATGTTAGCCAACTTCGGAGAATAGTCACATGTTTGTTAGGGGTTCTATCTTCATTGCTAAAAAATTTAAATATTCTGATGGTAGTACCGGAAAAAAATTGCTTGTGCTATTAAACACCCCATACAAAAATGCTCCATATGTTGTTGTAAAAACTACCTCAAAACAACATTCAAAACCAAGCACACCAGGGTGTATTGCGTCTTATCACAAAGCGTATTATATTCCTGGAAAACAAGATTTTTTTGAAATCTCCACTTGGATACAACTTGACGATCACTTTTTGTTTGATCAGAGCCATATAGATCATCATTTTAAACATATAGGCGACCTTTCTCCCAAAAGAACTGAGGATGTAATTAGCTGTTTTTTAGGTATTAATGAACAAGATTTGTCACCTAAAATTCGAAGTTATATAGTTCCTCAAATTATGCAAGGTATACAAGCGTTGGCAAATAAATTTAACAAAAATTTATAATTAATTATTCATTCAACCATCTAAGAAAAATTGACTGCAAGTGTCAGTATCCACGCACTCGGTTATTGTTTGTCAATACATGCAAGAAGAATAGGAAAAAGGAAAGGAAAAAGGGGTCACATCTAATAAAATGGATTCAAAGTTTGTGACTAATTTTGTGACTAAGTGTGACCCCATTCCGCCACCATTCCGCCATTCCCCCATCGACAAAATCCTGATGATAGTTCTTCGTGGGAAGAAGTTTATAATAGGATAACAAGCCAGCATGAATTATGAGTTAATCATTAAACCAGAAGCTGAAAAAGAGATGTCTAATACTTTTGAATGGTATGAAAGGAAAAGAAAAGGGTTAGGATATGACTTTTTTTTACAAGTAGATGCTGGGTTTAGTTTTATAACAAGAAATCCTTTTTCTTTACGTAAAAGATATAAAGGGACAAGACAGCATATTATTTAGGAACCTAAATTTAATAAATTTGGGTTCCTTAGATCAAAGGAGTGAAAGAATTATGATACAACTCGATTTTAACAAACAAAAGGGACTTGTCCCTGTAATTGTTCAGGAATATAAAACAGGCGATGTTCTTATGCTGGCATATATGAACCAGGAAGCCTGGGAAACCACATTAAACACTGGAAAAGCAACCTATTGGAGCCGATCCAGACAAGAATTGTGGGTAAAAGGGTTGACATCCGGGCATATCCAACTTGTAAAAGAGATCGCTGTTGATTGTGATAATGATACCGTTTTATTGAAAGTCAATCAAGTGGGCGGGATTGCCTGTCATACCGGAAAACGATCCTGCTTTTTTCAGAATGTTAAATTTTCAGGGGTATCAGAGGAAGCGAATCAATAAAAATAAGAATAGCTATTGTTACAGCAAAAAAGAGGGCGAACAATAAAGGTTCGGCCTACATAAAGTGTTCTTTAATCCTCTTATTCATCTTCTTCAGTGTTTGCACTCAAACAATTCTTCACCTGACAGCCATCCAAAACAGCTATTTTTTTCTTGAATAACTCAATGGATTATACTATTATTCTCTTTTTTTAATTGCTGACATAAATCATATATTCTTTTGCTACTGGTTTATGTCACTATGCGTTTCAGTAATTCCATGTGGAATGAACGATTTCAATATGATTTCTAATCTTATGCGTTTCATTTGCTATAGGTTTTCAGAAAAAAATTTTGGCAAGGTTTTATCTAAAATTTTTTTCTGAAGACCTGTAACCTGCCTGAGAAGCACCTGTACCTGATCATTCGAAAAATAACACATCGATTATCTTGTTCATAAATACATACCTGTTATCTATAACAGGAACGCGCACTTCTTTTGACCGTCAACAAAATTGGCAGTATAATATCAATGAAAAAAAGTGCTAAGAACCCAAAAAAGGGCCAAACGATCTGTTTTCAATGTATGAAGACCAAAAAAGGCGGAGGGGTTTGTGATCATTGTGGCTATGATAATCAACAATACAAAGGTCATCCCCAATTCCTTGATCCTGGCACAACCCTGAAAGAAAAGTATCTTTTAGGGATTCCACTGGGAAACGACGGGTTTAACAATACGTATATTGCCTTTGATTTAACGACGAAACAAAGCGTGGTTGTCAAGGAATACTTCCCCATAGGACTTGCCAGTCGGGGAGTGGATCGGCATCACGTAAAACCGAATACCGATGAATCTCAAAATGAACTTTTTGTTTTTGGAAAACGCGCTTTTTTAAAGGAAGGCATGTCCCTTTCAGACATTCGAATGCAACATATTGTTCCCGTGATCAATTATTTTTCTGAAAATAATACAGGATATCTGGTGACCTCTTTTATCGAAGGCACCGATCTTTCCCGCCATTTAATCATCAAAGGTGGACGATTATCTATCAAAGAAGCCATTGAAATTATTATCCCAGTCCTGTCAACGCTCCATAAATTGCATAAAAAAAATATATTTCATTATAACCTGTCTCTTTCAAAAATTTTGTTTGTTCATCAAGGGTATCCAGTCATATTGGGCTTTGGGCAGGCCAAACAAATGATGGACAAACAAAGCGAATGCATCCGAAATACCATCCAATATGAGAATGCTCCGCCTGAACAGTACCACCCAAAAGGTAAATTTGGTGCATGGTCCGATGTCTACTGCTGCGGTATTATTTTGTACCAGATGATTACTGGAATTAAACCGCAAATATCCAGTCTGCGTTTAAAACAGGATCAATGGATACCCGCAATTCACTATCAGACCGTGAAAATTTCACAGGAATTGAGTGATATCATTGATCATGCCGTATCCGTTGAATCCAATAATAGATATAAAACCACTCGGGAATTTATGAAGGCTATCAAAGCCAGGATGCCGAAACATACAAAAGTTCCCGGAAAAACCTTTTTGTTTTTCATTATTTTATCTCTTTTTATTGTGGGAAGTCTTGGGCTGAAATTTTTTTATTTTGAAAATAAGCAGGACATACGATCATCCGTTGTTCTCGTTGAAACAAACACCATGACCCAACAAAAAGAATTAAAAGAGCCTGTTTCAAGTCCCCCAAAAATTGAAGAAATAACGCCAGTGATCAACGAAACGCCTCCGCCCGATATATCCGAAGCTCAGATGCAAGCGATCACTCCTGTCGCCCTTCCTTCTGAAGAAAAACCATCCGCAACAACCGTGCTTCGCATTTGCGGAGATCGAGAATTGTGCGATTACCTTGCACCGGAGCTTGCCAATGCTTTTTTACAGACAAAGGATGTTGATGACATCTCAAAACAAGTGGATGATAAAGAAAATATACACATTTTCGGAAAGCATGCAGATGAGATGTTTCAGATCAATATTGAAACCACAGGAACCGACATGGCGTTTGAAGGCTTACAATATAATCGTTGTGATGTGCTTTTATCCGGAAGAAAAATCCGTGAAAAGGAACGACAATCCTTTTCAAATACCGATGAAACCGATCATTCAGAAACAGAACATATCATTGCTTTGGATGGAATCGTTATTCTCACGCATTCAAGTAATCCTGTTCGATCGCTTGATATTCAAGCGATAAAAGATATCTTTTCCGGTGTGATTCACCGCTGGGAGCAGGTGGGAGGTCGTGAGGGTGACATTCGAATCTATACGCCTGAGGTGGTATCCGATTTATATCAAAATTTTAAATATCATGTGCTGGGTGGAAAAGATATCTCCTCAGATAAAACGTTCAGATATCTTGAGAGATTATCCAAAGCATTAAGGGATGATCCAGAAGGGATTGGCTTATGTTCGTTGCCGTTTATTTTTGATAATCAAGCAATGGCCATTGCTGATCATGAAATCGATCCTGTCAGACCTGCTTATTTCAGTATATCTACGGATGAATATCTTCTGATTCGTAACCTTTATTTGTATACAGTTCTGGTTTCAGCATCCGAATCAACACTGCCCTTTGTATCATTTGTCCAATCATCAAAAGGGCAGGAACTGATCAAACAATGTGGTTACGTTGATTGTTCCGTAAAAGCCCTGGGATCACGACGTGAACTATGGAAAAAACCTGTCAATCCTGCTGTTTTTAAAAAACTTGTGGAGATTACCCGGCAGACCCGAAAATTATCCATGAATTTTTATTTTAAAAATAATGAATATCAGTTGACACCAGACTGTCATCAAAAATTGAAACAACTGACCGCATGGCTGAAACATCACTCGGGTATGATCAAAATATATGTGATCGGATATTCTGACAGCATTGGTTCATACCGGCAAAACTGTATCGTTGCACTAAAGCGCGCAGAAATGGTTGCCAGAGAAATGAAAATCAGTGGTATTTATGTTGATGACATCGTAACCGCATGTGAGGAATTTCCCATTGCTTCAAATCAGACAGAAATCGGTCGTAACAAAAACAGACGAGTAGAGATCTGGATAAAATAGGAGACGACCGGATATAGGACATTGATCCTTGCCATTCTCTCGAATATCTTTTAACAGTTTGATACCAGACATCTCAGGGAATAAAATATCCAAAACAATCATATCAAAGGGCGGTTTTATTAAGACCTCGATTTAACCTATATAGTGTCCCACGATTTCGATTTTAAAAAATATGTATAGTGTCCCCCGATTTAAATATACGTTTAAGCAATCGTTTTATTTGAACATTTTTTTCCTCTAATCGTCGGCAACTGAGGAGAAAGTAACAATTCTGGCAGCTCTGATCCTTTAAAAATAAAATTCTTTCCAAATGTATTTTCCAATCGTGATCGAAAATTTAAAAATTCAATGGTTACTATTTCATTTGTACCTGGTACAAATCTCACAAAAACATCATTGCCTGCTTCTTCTGCAATAGCTTCCCTGGGTTTATCTGTAAAGCATAGATAAAAAATATCTTCATCATTATCATATTCTGTTATGATAGGTTTTTCATTGATGGATGCATCCATAGTAATTTCCCTCTCATTAACTTACAGGTCAAATAGATAGTACTAATATAACCAATAATTTTATTTGTTTCAGATAAATATTTTATGACAACTGTCAAAAATAACTTTTTGTCTCGATCATTATTGTATATTTTATAATGTAGATGGACATTTTTTCTTTGCCGGCTTTCCAATACAATATCAGGATTTTGAATAGTTTGTTTTGCCTCTTCAAAATATTTTTCTACTTCCGGGTGACCTTTTGGTGAAGGAGCTAAAATTTTATCATTCCACACAGAATGACTTAATCTTACTGGAATTCCTGTATGATCTTCTATTTCAAATATGTAATACATTTAAACCTATAGTTATGAATTTTTTAGTGTTGATTCGAGGGCGTATTCCCAAATGGTCGGACATTATCGTATTTGTAAATAGAAAGACGCAGATAATACACCAATACAAGAAATAATCGTTTAACAATTTTAGATAAAATGTT
>PEAL01000343.1 GCA_002753725.1 Deltaproteobacteria bacterium | reverse complement strand
TCCATGAGCGACCGACGTAATTCCTCGCTTTTAATGAGCAAATTTTCAAATGCTTTGATTTCATTAATATCTGTAAATGTTAGCACCAGTCCTTTAATAATTAAATTTTCATTTTTATATGCCTGAATTCTTAATAAAAACCAGTTATTGGCTTTTGTGCAAATATTCTTTTGAACAGGTTCTCCGCTTGCAATGACATGTTTCATTGTTTCAGTCATGTTTTCCATCATGGGGATTGAAAACGTATAAACAGGCCTTCCGACATCCTGAGGCCTTAAATCGATTTCTGCGATACTATCCAGGCTGAATCGTCGAATACAAAAATCTGTATCTAAAAAGATAATGCCAATGTTGGAGCTTTTAATTAAATTATTGATATCATTATTTAAGTCAGTTAGTTCCGATACTTTTTCCTGATATTCAGTATTGACTGTATTCAGCTCTTCATTGACCGATTGTAATTCTTCGTTAGTGCTTTGCAATTCTTCATTAGAGGCCATCAATTCTTCATTTGTGGCTTGCAGTTCTTCATTGGATGTTTGAAGTTCTTCAATGGTTGCCTGAAGATTTTCTTTTGTAAATTGTAATTCCTGTTCCAGGTCATTGATTTGCTGAGTGACAACGTCTTTTGAAGCTTCCGCTTTGACATCCTCAACGGTTTTTGTTTCGGGTTCATGTTCGGTGAACAGAATCATGAAAAAATTTTGATAATTTTTGGTATTATGAAACATATCCACTTTCATGGTAACCACTCGCGTTTTATCCTTTGTTTTGACGCGAATATTCGGATAGACAACCGGTTTTTGATCTTTCATAATTTTATGAAATGCGGATGTGACCGCTAAAGAAAGTTCCCTGGGCAGCATTTGGGATATATCGTGTGTGGCTTCACCTTCTGGAATTTCAAGAAACTGGTTAATATTGCCAATGGAATTCACCAATTTTCGTTGATCGTTCACAATTAAAAGCGTTGGGACCAATTTTTTGATAATGGTTTCATAGTAAAGTTTGTGTGTGTCAAAGCGATGCGTGGGTTTTACAGCATGGCTGGGCATCATGATTTCTGGAAGGGTTGTCAGGGAGCCTGCTGAAATGCTCAGGGATGTGCGGATGGGCATTTTTCCAACGCCACAATGTCGGTAAATGCGCCATTTTGTGTCCACAGCGACAAACTCTTTTTCCATATCACCAACACTTTCACTGCCGCCGAGAAACATATATCCATCCGGTAAGAGGGCATAATTGAAGATAGAAAAAATTTTTTTCTGCATGGATGTTTTGATATAAATTAACAGGTTTCGACATGAGATTAAGTCCACTTTTGTAAAAGGCGGATCGTTGATAATATTTTGATAAGCAAACAATATGGACTGACGAATATTCCGACTGATTCGATATCCAGCATCAACTTTTTCAAAGTACCGGCTTAAATATTCAATGTCAACATCAGCAACAATGCTTTCTGGATAAATTGAATTTCCAGCAAATTTGAGGGCTTCATGATCAATATCTGTTGCGAAAATTTTAAGATCAAAGGATAAATTGTGTTTTCGCATATGATCATGAAAAAGAATGGCAAGGGAAAAGGCCTCTTCGCCAGTGGCACAGGCGACATTCCATACACGAATAAAATCTTCATTTCGTTTTTTAGCATTTTCAAAAATAAGTGGAATATATTGATTTTTTAAACAGTTAAAGGCTTCTTTATCCCTGAAAAATTTGGTCACTCCAATGAGCAGATCATTATACAATAGTTTGAGTTCATTGGGATCATTTTCAATAAACTGCCAATAATGCTCCAAATTTTCTGTTTGAACAATTCCCATTCGGCGTTCAATTCTTCTCAGAACTGTATTGGGTTTGTATTGCATAAAATCAACGCGTGTTTTTTTTCTGAGAAGTCTTAAGACCTGTCCCATATAATCACCATCATCTTGCAACTCGTTGGGATTTTTTTTGGCGATCACCGGATGATTGATAAACTTCAAGAGTTGGCCGGGCATTTCCTGGGGAGGCAGGATAAAATCCGCCAAACCGGTAGACATGGCACTTCGAGGCATGCTATCAAAACGGGCTGAAACTTCATCCTGAACAATAACCAGGCCTCCGGCTTCCTTAATGGCACGAATCCCCATTGTGCCATCGCTTCCGGTTCCGGACAGAATAATCCCCACCGCATTTTCAGCAAAACTTGTTGCAAGGGATCGAAAAAATTCATCAATGGGAAGATTCAGTCCATGGGATCGGCGTTGATCAATGAGATACAACGTGTCTTCTCTAACAATCATCGTTTTTTTGGGAGGAATGATATAGACACAATCGGGTTTAACCTTAACGCCGTCAACCACGCGCATTACTTTCATTTTGGTCTGTCTGGACAACAATTCAACCATCAGGCTTTTGTAATCCGGAGATAAATGTTGTATTACAACAAATGCCAGCCCACTGTTCAAAGACATATTGCTAAAAAATATTTGAAGGGCTTCCAGCCCACCGGCAGAAGCTCCCAGGGCGATAAGATATTTGACTTTTCCATCTTTCATGGTGATTATCCTTTGGTTGATGATGCTAAATTTTTCTGCATAAACTTTTTTATTTGCTCAATGAGTAACTGAAAAGAAGTCAACGAGTCGGGCTTTTTTATAAACACATTCAAGTGCGGATGATACTCATTTAAAATATCCTTATCTTCATCCGATGCTGATACAATGATCAAAGGAATGTTTGCCAATGTTGAATCGGCCTTAATACAGGCCAGGACTTCACGGCCATCAATACGCGGCAGATTCAAGTCAAGGATAATCATGTCCGGGCGTTGGACATTTTCGTAAGTCCCCTTTTTTTGTAAAAAATTAATGGCTTCTTCACCATCAACCACAACATGAAGTTTTGTTGGCAGTGACATATTTTTTAATTCAGAAGTCATTAAATAGATATCGCCGGGGTTGTCTTCAACCAGTAAAATTTGAATGGTTCTATCAGGATTCATTTTTGTACTCCGGTGTTTTGTTTGACTGGAAAAGCAATACAGACATCTGTCCCATGATGCTTTTCACTGTCTATAACGACGGCTCCTGAAAATTCTTTAACAATGTTTCGAACGATTGACAGACCTAATCCAGTCCCCTCGCCCACATTTTTTGTTGTAAAGAATGGATCCATCGATAAATGTTTTTCCTGGGGTGTCATACCCGTGCCATTGTCACTGACTTTTAAGACAATGGTTTCATCAGGCCCTTCATAAATGGCAATTCTGACACGTTTTTGATAGTTTGTTTCAAGATGCTGCGCATTTTCCATGTCTTTTTCTTTTTTGTCAACAGCATATCGGGCATTGGATAACAGATTGACAACAATCTGTTCAATGAGCTGAGGATCAACAATCATTTCTGGCACATTGTCATCAAATTGGGTTGTTAACAAAATATTGTGATGTTTGAATTGTTCTTGAAAAAAATTTAAACTGCTTTCAACCGGTATGCGAAGATGCATCAATTTTTGATCTGCTTTTGAACGCGCGAAACCACGCATATGTTCAATAATCAAGGCTGCCCGATCAACTTCCTTGATAATGGCAGCCATTCTTTTATCAAATTTATCGAACACTGTCCTGGGAATATCTGTTTGTTTATCCATTAATATTTGAATGCCCTGGGCATTGACACGAATCCTGGACAGGGGTTGATTCAATTCATGGGCCATACCGGTTGCCATTTCACCCAATGATGAGAGCCTGTCTGCATGTGTCAGTTGGGCCTGCTTTTCTTTGAGTGCTTTTTCTGTTGCTTTACGAAGCGTGATATCCAATATAGAGCAAAGGATCATCTGATCTTCGATAACATCCGGATGAAAAGAGAGATCCACACGGGCCCAAAAATAGCCACTGTCTTTTTTTCGAAAGCGGAGTTCTGTGTGCTGGGCAATTTGAAGGTCATCCAACGCTCTAATACATTTATGAAAATTTGAATAGGTATCGGCAGTTATAAAATTTTGTAATCGATGTTCCATAAACAGCTCTTTTTTATAGCCAAAATAAGCAAGTGCCGTAATATTGGCATCTTGAATATAGCCATCATTATTTAAAGCAATATATCCAATAGGGGCATAATCAAACAAATATTTCAAATATTTTTTGTTTTTTTCAAGGGCAGCTCTGTTTTGTTGAAGTTCTTCGACCTGCATTTCCAGTTCAATATGGTAAATATTTATTTCTTCGATAGCCTGTTCCAGGTTGAAATCTGATGCCTGAAAAATGTTCTTATCGAAAGATTTAAGCATCTTTTGGGCACTATCTCTGAGTGTGTGTATTTCAAATTTTTGTTCCATGTGAAGACCTTTTATTTTTTGTTATGACTCGATGTGCAGTTTTTTTCTGATTGACTCTCGAGCATAATAATATACTTTTTTGAAAAGATATGAAAAATATGCATTTTTTATGCATAATTGCATTTTATAATTGATTTAAGCTAAAATTTGCAAGGAAAGTTTTCACCTTTCTTCCTTGACAATAAAAGTTCAATTTCATAGGTTTTTCAGGTTTTGGTGTGGGGCTTTCAAAGCAGGTAAACGGGTATAAGTTAAATTTTAGGGATGCAGGTTGAAGTCCCAAGTCTTTAGATTTGGGAGTCAAAGAGATACAACGAATTGAAAATTCTCAATTTGCATCTTGATTCCTTTATTTATCACACTTGTAAATTACTCCTCTATTTTACATCGAACAAGTGTAAAACATTACACCCTTTTTCCCTTTTTTATTTTATCTTTACCAAAATATTTTCTGTAACCATCCTAAAATAATAAATATTATTCAGTAGCGTTTTTTTCTTGATGTATCTGGTATAGTTCCTGTATAAAGGAAATCTAAACAAAAGTTGTAGGCTTTTATTTTATATTTTATAAAACCTTCGCTTAGCTTGAATAAAATATTTATACACGTTTAAACAACTCTTATTTATAGGAGGAATACAAATGATAAAAAATCAATCAATCAATATATTTATGATAGGTGCCATTGTACTTGCCTGTTTTCTGTCATTCACTTGTATAGATGGATTTGCAGCAGAAGAGATAAGAATCTATCAAAACGGACTTGATGGCTATCATGGCACAGACGATGCGATCATTACAAATTTATTTGTACAAGACACCAACGGGAATGGTGTTACTGCCAGAAAGGGATATTTGAGAGCATTCCATCAATTTTATGAAGCCCGATCTTTGATTCGATTCAACAATATTGCGTTGCCATCTGGAGCTGACTTTGTGCGTGCTGAGTTAAAACTGGTTGTAACAGACTGGAAGGGTGGAATGATGCTTGCGGGTTATTATATAGATAAACCCTGGGATATTGAGTCAGAAACGTTGGGATGGAAAAATCGTGTGGATGATAACACATGGTCCGAACCGGGCGGCTTGGCTGATGTGATACAGGGAAAGTCTTTTATTCTCAATGGTTTTTCTGGTGATGGCGTTCAGGAAAAAGTTGTTTCTTTGGATAATGAAGTGGTTCTTAACTGGTTAAATCATCCATCGAAAAACTTTGGTATACTGATTTCCATGTTGGATAAAGATGCTTCTGCATGGATTCATTCCAGTGAGGATCCTGAACAAGCTTACCGGCCGCAGTTAATTATTTATATGAATA
>PEAL01000342.1 GCA_002753725.1 Deltaproteobacteria bacterium | reverse complement strand
TGATGATTTTTCAGCAGGTTACGCAGGTGTCTTTTTACCTGGTAGGTTAGAGGAAAAATATAAAAACTACTCAAAAGAACTAATATGGCAATGGTTTTTTCCTGCGATTTCACTTACTGTTATTCCTGGTACCAAAGAGAAAAAGCGTTATCATTTACATGAAAGGCATGTTCAACGAGCTCTCAAAGATGGGGTAAGGAAAGCGAGGATTTATAAAAGAGTTACTTCTCATACATTTAGACATAGTTTTGCTTCTCATCTTTTACAGGCCAATTATGATATTCGAACAATTCAAGAACTTTTGGGGCATACAGATTTAAATACGACAATGATTTATACACATACCATTCAGTCACAAACAGTTAAAGAACGAGTAAGCCCTCTTGACTTTGAATGAAATGATTAGTTTATAATAGATTGAATTTCCCATTGGTTAATGGATTAACTATGATTATCACTTTATCAAACATAAAGCAATCTTGATGCAAAATCGAAAAAACTTCGAAATAGAATAACTATTCCTTCAGCTTTTTCAATTTTCCATCAAACAAATTCAACCCTAAATATGAACGCCATAATGGGAAAGTTATTAAATTGTGGTTCCTTAGGTGTCGGCCTTTTTGCATAACGAAACAATTCGTTCAAACAGAAGGTTTTGATCCATAATCGGTTTATTCATAAAATCTGAACAGCCGGCTTCTTTACAGGAAACACGTGTGGTGGGACGACCATCAGCGGTGATGACCAGAATGGGAATTTCAGGCAATTGTTTTTCCTTTTCTAACTTGCGGATATGTTCAATGGCTTCAATACCATTCATCATGGGCATGAGAATATCCATGAGAATGAGATCATAAGAATGTGAGGTGTATTTTAAAATAGCCTGTTTCCCATTTTCAACAATATCAAGGGAGAAGGGCGTATCTTCAAACATCATTTTGATCACCAACTGGTTGTGGGGATTATCCTCGGCAAGAAGAATGTTGAGTGATGGCAACGATTGTCTGTTAATCAATTGTTTTTTTTGCCTGGCAGATTTCTTTTTTTCAAGTTGCTTGGGGTCGGCAATCTTTAACGCAACAACAAAGTGAAAGGCACTCCCCTTATCCATAACGCTTTTTACCCAAATTTCACCTTTCATCAATTGAATAAGCCGTTTACAGATGGAAAGCCCCAGGCCAAATCCTGCATGGTTATCCGTTTGTTCAGTGCCTTTTTTAGATAGTAAATTAAATAGTTCTGCCTGCGTTTCAGAATCAATCCCTATACCTGTGTCTTTAACAGAAAAGTAGACCATGCATTCATTGGCTTCTGTAGGTCTTAAGTTTAATGCGTGTGCGATATTCATTTGTTCATCCCAGTTTTGCGCCTGTACGATGATTTCGCCTTTTTCCGTATATTTAAACGCATTTTCAAGTAAATTGGACAACACCTGACGAATACGGGAGATATCGCCCAATACAGCCTGAGGCAAACGGTTATCGATCATACCTTCCAGTTTGATTTTTTTCTTTCGAGCAACGGGCTGAAATAATTCACAGGATTCATTAATGCATTTTTTTAGGTCAAATACAGTCATGGATAGGCTTAAACGATGGGTTTCCAATCGGGCATAGTCCACCAAATCGTTTGTGATCTGAAGCAACCCTTCTCCTGCACGTTTGATTTCTATAACAAATCGTTTTTGAGCTTTTGACAGATCGGTTTTTTTCATGAGGTTGACCATTCCCATCATGGCATGAAGCGGGGTACGAACTTCGTTGCTGATGTTAGAAATGATAGTGCTTTTGACCATTCCGGCTTTTTTCAATTCAATATTAATTTTTTCCTGAGAAACCAGAGAAAGGCTTTTGGCTTTGAGCGACTCTTTTTGAGCGACGATCTTTTCCCGTCGCTCGGTATTGATCCGATCCGCCAGTCCAAACGACAATAAAATGACTTCCAGATTAGCACCGATAGGAAGTCCATAAACTGTAATAAAATTTGTTGGTAAAATGCCAAATGTTTTCAAGCAGTACATGATGATTCCAGTTAAAAGTGCTACCCAGGCAATGAGATAATATTTGGCTTGTTCGCCATTGTTGGCATAGCAAATAATGGCTGAAAAAAGCAGAACAATGGCATTGATCAAAATATAGAAAGCCGCCAGCTTGACGCTAATATAATAAGGGATAATAAACGATAAAACAGCAATGATTGCATTCCCAATAATAACACAATTTAAAAAATTTCCCCGAAACGGTGAAAATTCTTTGGTTCTTAAAAAATGCTTGGAAAAATGGGTCATCCAAAATCCTGCAAAGCTGATAAAAAAAGGAATGCTGCCATGACCCCACCAGGTAAATGAAACAGGCATTTGCACAAAGCCATTCACATTAAACGATGACAACAGACAAAGAAAACAGATAATATAAAAAACATAGTACAGGTAGCTTCTATCTCTGACAACAGTAAAAATAAAGGCATTATACATGGCCATGACAAGCATGGTTCCAAAGAAAAGCCCCCAGATAAAATTTTCTCGGCCCACATTATGTGCGAATGATCCTGGTGACCAGAGGGTCAAAGGGAGTTGAATGGTACTGGAGCTTCGTATTTTAATAATTATTTCATAATCCTGGAATGGGCGAGTGTACAGACGAAAGATGGGATTTTTATAGTGAATATCCGCAGGGCTTTTCCACATTTGCCGGCCAGATTTTTTGACAATATAATCCCCATCGGCAACTGGAAAATATAAAACCACTTCATCCAGCAATGGATAAGCAATTTCCAGAAACCACTCTTTTAACACATAAACGGTTCGGGGTTGATAGCGCAAATTCAATTTAAACCAGAACGTGCCATCACTAAACCCCAGATTGGCAATATGCTGTTCCAAGGGTCTGAATTGATCAGATAAGGGCGGACAACAGACATCTTGAATGGTCCATTGATGGGTCTTATCAAAGAAATATGATAAATGATCGGTTAATGGCAATGAGCGGGTATGCTCATCAATGAGATAGTAAAAGGCTTGATCATGAGATAAAGCATCAGAAAAATCAGCATGGGAATCCAACTGTAAACTTTCGTTTTCAGTAATTGGAAGACTTTCTGATGCTTTTGTCTCTGCATAAACCGGGTAAGAAAAGATAGCACTGATTAAAGCGCACTCAAAAAGAATGATAGAAAGCACCCACTTCATTGTGAAACCCCCCTTATATTCAAAAAATTTTCCGTTCAGCACAAACAGATTGCGGACTGTCATAACCCTATCGTTGATGAGCAAAATATATGCCTTAGGAACGTTCGGAACATAAGTTCCCCATTTTAATTTCGGAGACACGATCCTTAATTCGATGAATAGTGGCGTCCTAAAGCTTTCGCTTTGGGAGTTCCTTAGATTTTCAATGCGTTATTTTTCTGTAACTCCCAAAGCTAAAGCTTTGGGACTCCAATCTAAAATGGGGAACTTATTTTTTAGTCAGTGAATGCTGTATTTTAAATTGTTGTGAGTTATTTCATCAGTTCTTTTAATCCATGAACAGCTTCTACCAGTCCAATTCTATTATTCGTGTCAATATCAGGTATGGGAACAGAAAAATGTACTGCCCGCCCGGATATCAGTTGAAGAATACATATTACATTTTGAATCGATTCAAATGGATTTAATATTGAATTGGGTTGTCCTGGTGTTCCATTGTTTATTGTAGAATCTCCCCAACTGTCAGGTTTTGCGTTATTCTTATCCGGGTGAATCAGCTCTAATGTAAATCCCTGTCCATCAGCACCGGTTGGCCAGGGATACGTGTCATCATAGGTCAAACAATCAACAGGCAAACGATCACTGTTTAACAATTGAATGGTTTCTCCACCACCGCTCAGGCCAAATGCAAAGCTTCCCATGACAGTGGATACTTCTGGATATGTGGAGTGAAACGCGACAAGATCCTCGGCAATGACCAGATATTCGCCTGAATGAATCAACGTATTTTCAGGAAATACAAAATCATGACCGGTATCACTGTCTTTAAAATGCCATCCAGAGATATCCACAGAATGAGCGGATCGATTGTACAGTTCAATCCAGTCTCCTGAAAGAAAGGTCTCAACAGAATTATAATTGATTTCATTGATAATGATCGCCTGTAATACCGGAACAAAATTTGCGGTCAGACTCAGGTCATCGGTTAAATACAAATCAAGAATCTGTGGGTTAGAGCTATCCATTTCAGACCAACCGGCAAAGGTATAATCCAAATCCGGAATAGCGGTCACAGTTATGGGAATATCTTTAAAATACACTCCTGAAAACATATTCGTTTGAATATCTGTTGTATTGATTCGAATACACCCCTTTCCCTCGCCTGTTGAAAGCGTTATGGTTGCCGTTCCAGATGGCGAATACAAATCGACAATTTCTTGAAATAAATAGTCGGGACGATGGGAAACAAACGTCTTTATCCAGTTAAGTTCCCAATTGTAAGACCATTTATTATACTCTAAAGGGCCTGAGTTCGTTTCCCAGGTGTGCCATCGCTCGATATCAGCATCAATTTCTGTTGCAATATCCTGCTCAGCACGATCAACATATTCGAGCATGTTATCCGGCTGACCCGTTGTATTGAGAAAGTCAGCCAGCCGGTTGACAAACAGATTTCTAAAATCGGTATTTTGAAGCATATATCCAAGCTGAACAATCGCATCGGCTTGAGTTACCGATGCATAATTGCTGAGAGTTGTGTCATCGACAGGTTTCAACCAGTCAAAATCATAGATAATCCAATGCCATTTCCCCTCAGATGTTCGAGGCCGCCAGTATCGGATATTATTAGGATCTCCATGACTTGAATACACTTGCATGAGACAATGATCCACAAAGTTATCGATGTTGATTTTTTCTTGTATTTGTTCATAGATTTCAGGATTTTTTACATTATTATCATTCATAAAATCAATTAAGGCCTGATGCTCATCACGGCTGCCATCTTTTACCAGCCCCCAGTCAGCAATCAGGTCAATATCTTCATAACCATATCGGTTTTTAATAAGATCGTTGTCTTTTCGTTCCATCATAGAATAAATGCCCCAGTATGCTCCGTTGATCAATAAAACGACCGGTTGATACGCTTGCATATCGGTCCGTAAGTGAGCATCCTGACAGGCCATATAAAAGATTTCATTATGGGTCCTGGATCGGTCTTCCGCACCAGCGCGCAATGTCAGTCCATCATAGGTATCGTAATCATTATCGTTAAACAGCGGATAATTGATTTCATTGAGGCCATATTCATTTCGTGTTTTGATATTGAAGGATTTTTTGGGAAATGCCCTGCTCCAGACACCTGTCATTTCAAGTCCAGCATTGATATCCAGGATAAGGTTTCGATCCTGATCAAAATATTCAAGGTGAACCGCCTTTTCATAATCTTCCCAGGTTTCAACCGTTTTGCTTCCTGCATAGTAATAACTCCCTTGATAATAATTTGCTTTCCAATACGGCCAGGCATCATCGGGAAGAACATCAGGGCCCAGGGTATATAATCCATCGGCAGGATCGAACAATGCGTTGGGATCAATGGTGAGCGATATGATAGGCATTTGAAAATCAGAATGAATAAAATAGGTTTTTGTCAGTATATTACTGGATCTTTTTCCATTTTCCAGTGCAAAGGCT
>PEAL01000052.1 GCA_002753725.1 Deltaproteobacteria bacterium | reverse complement strand
CCTTTGAAATTAGTAGCAATATCAATATGTTATAAAAGCTAAAAAAATTCTAGTTTGATCACGTTATTCGCTTATAATATAAATTATTGAAAAATTTTTTTCGTTTAACCTCGTTATCCTCTTATAAATAGATAAGAATTCAGATAGGATCAATTTCAAATGCGATGTCTCCGTTACGCCCGCTCCACTACGAATCGCATTTGCAATTGATCCTATCTGAATTCTTATCTATTTATAGACTTGCCTTTTCTTTTCTTTTTTTACCTATCCTTATTCTCAACTCAACTTTACTCACTTGGAGCTGAACTAAGGGAAGCAGCAAGGCGGAAGCCCAGGTTATCGCTGCGCCTGTCAGGCCCGCCCCTGAACCGGTACGCTGACCGGCAATCCCCGGCCAGGCTGAACCAGGACCCGCCACGCAAGAGCCGGCCCCTATCGGATTGTCCACCCTCTGGATCTATAACAGGGGTTATTGGATAATCTCCATACCCGTCAGAACACCACTCCCAAACATTGCCATGCATATCATATAACCCCAATGCATTAGGAGAATAACTTTTTACTGGAGCAGTATTTTTGTAATGATCATCCTGATTAGCATCTTTCCAGGAAAATGTACATTGGAAATCACAAAAATTTCCATATTTACTCAGTTGACTTGAATCATTACCAAATGAATAAGCAGTCGTCGTTCCTGCCCTTGCAGCATACTCCCATTCTGCTTCTGTTGGCAAGCGGTATATATACTTGTCTGCTTTTTTATTCAGCTTTTCAATAAAATGTTGAACATCTTCCCAGGATACGTTCTCTACAGGACAATTATCACCACAATCTTTAAAAGATGAAGGATTTTCCCCCATAACACTTTTCCACTGCCCTTGGGTCACCTCGGTTGTCTGCATATAATACCCTTTGGTCAACACCACTTCATGCTGTTTTTCATCATCATCTCTTCCTGGCTCATCTTTTGGACTGCCCATAATAAATTTGCCTGGCTTGATCCAGACAAATGTCATATCAGAGGCACTCTTAAATGAAGATGGATTTGATTTCGTAACAGAATTTGTTTCTGTTGGAAGTTGCATTGAATCATGGACAGGTGGTGCGTCATACACCTTAAATACAGTATTTATTGTCAATACAATTGAAAATACTGTTATCAGACTGACAAAAATCTTTTTAGTGGACTTTCGCCGCCCTATCATTTTATTGATTTGTTTTGAAACTTTAAATGACAAAGGCTTATTTAAAAATGTCAGAAATATATAATCACACAGATCGTTTTCTACTGGTTGTTTGCGACTCAGTCTTTTAAGTACTGTTTTAATCAATCGTTTACCTAACCAACTTTTGTAAGTGGATAGGGTTAATGCCATCCCCTGATATAAATCCGGTAAAAATAACGCTTTGATTTTTTCCCGAGCTTTTTCAGCATGGCTATCTGACAAGTCATTTAATAATCGCCTGCGCATCCATTCCGGCATTTTGTTATACCTGAACCAGGGCAATCGCGAAAGATTCACCAAATCCTGATCGTTAAACAGGCCTAAACTCTCTCCTGTAAAATGGGTTAATTGTCTATCTATCTTCGGAAATATGGCACATGCACATAACCATTCATAACCTGTTGAACCTAAATAGGTTTTTAACGTGTTGATCAAATCTATTTGTTGATATTCTTCAGGGCCATTTCTATCCAGCCATTGCCCTGGATTTCTGCGCAGCAAGTCTGGATAATTTGATTGAGGGGTGGAATCTTCATATGCAATCATTTGGTTTTGTTGGATATGATCAATTAATATCGCCAGGCCTTTTTCTGTTGATGGCAATACAATAAAATCTGCGTGTTCTAAAGTTTCCTTTCTTTGCTGATGACATGGTTCAAATCCTGGCATTAATACGGCTTTATCTGACCATCCATTAAAAGTTTTTATCCACGATGATGCATTGCCTGTAAAGGGGTCTATAAAATAATCCCCATCTGTAAATAGAATGACCCGATGATTTGGATATTTGCCTATCAACTGGTCTAAACGAATGGGACGAGCACCTTCTTTATCAGGAAAACACATTTGCGGTGTTCCATCAAAATAATAGCGCTCCAGGTAAACATCATTCTCTACGAAACGATCCAATAGAGAATCGATCCATCCGGACTGATGATCGCTAAAGGTAATACGATCGATTAGCACCAGATATTCGGGAATCACATTAATTTTGCCATAGACGGGTGTAAATTGACCGCCATTGTCGCAGGTTTTGATGACTGTTTGATTGGGGTCTAATCGCAAAGAGTCGATCTGATAATGACGCCTGTATTTTCGCGCTGTGCGTACCATCATGATGGATTGAAATAATTTCCGATGATATCCTTTTAAATATATGGTTTTCTCGACGACCTCTTCATCTGTGGATACTTGCGTTAAAAATCGGTCTGCTTGATGCCGCCACCACAATACCCATATCATTCCCAATGCAATCAAAAAGCAACCCATTATTATTCCTATTCTTGCCATGTCTTCATCAGTTAACGAAACGTCGTCTGTTGGGCCTATTGTGGGTGTGATCGCGTCTGGTAGTGTTAGTGTGATGGCTTTGGGTTGGTTTGATGTTGCTTCTTCTTGTAAAGGCTTTTCCGTGGTTGCAATTATTTTTGTTTTCTCACTGTCTATAGGGCTTTTAAAGCAGAAGAATGATACCGTGCCAATGATCAACATCAAAACACTAAAAAAGGTAATTAATTTCCATGCGCGGCGATTCAATTGTTTTAATTGATTGGGCACAGTGCTTTGGTCTTTGTGGGGGACTTCATATGCAGCGATCCAGGTTGAAAACCGATCTTTAAAATCTGCTTTTTCCCGCTTTGAGGTGCATAACAATGCAATCAAGTACTGTTCAAGGGTTTGAATATTGTCTGGAATTTTGCCTGTGGCAATCAATCGGCTGATTAATTCAGGCACGCGCAAACAGCTGTCCACGCCGATTTTATACCCTGATAAACGCAGTTGTTCGAGGAATATATTCAGATGATCTATTATGCGCTTGATGTTAGGCTTTATTGCCTGGTTTTGATCCATTCTGTGACTTTCTTTGCTGCGGCATCACGATCCTCAACATTTTTAATTAATACGCCCAGAAATAAACGTGTTTCATCCATTGGACGCAAAGGATTGGCAATGGATGAATCGGTCATGGTTCGAAGGGATTTAATCCATACAAGAAGTTCACTGGTGGATGGTTGTTTCACCAGCCCTGTGTCGGGTTTTCTGAGTTCATAAAACAAATCCAATGCATCGTCCATAAATTCTGTTTGGTTGTCAATGAGTGGGCCAAGTCGAGCGGTGATAATTTGGGTCATTCTGTCATAATTTGGAAATTCGACATGATGAAACACGCATCGTCTTAAAAACGCATCAGGGAGTTGTTTTTCTGAGTTGCTGGTTATGATCACCACGGGTTTATAGTTATCTGGTGTCTTTACTTCTTTCATTTTCATATCCATAAGCAGTTCTGGAATTTTAAAATACATGCTTTCAATTTCATTTAAAATATCATTGGGGAAATCTCTGGGGGCTTTATCAATTTCGTCAATTAGCACAAGGGATCGTTTTGGACCATCGTGTTGAAACTCCTTTGGCACGATATCTTTAACAGTTTCTGGTTTATTTGCCAGCAATATGGCTTCACCCAATGCCTGGTATGAGATAAATTCTGCACCTGCATGGATCGTTTGATCCGTTTTAGCTGCATGAAAACGAGCGAGGGTATTAAAAATATAGAACAAATCTTTTGCATTGCTTGTGGATTTTGTTTCAAACTTGAGGGGTTTTTTGAAACCCAGTTCCCATGCGACCCGATAGGCCAATTGAGTTTTACCGGAGCCTGGCTCGCCTGTAAGCAGTAATGGCATATTCATTAACAAAGCCACATTCACAGCATTGACCATTTCTGTGGTTGACTGATAGAAATCGGGCGCTGTTAAATCAACACCTGGCTGACAGGTGTGATTTTTTGCATAAGAGCTTGGTTCTTTTCGGTTTCCTGTAAAAGGATAATCCATTATTTTACTCCTTTTTTAGGGCTATTTTCGTTTATCGATAAATCGGTCACGAAGTTCCCTTGTCAATAATTCCATAGGGATGCTATTATTTTGATATGACGTATAAATCTCTGAAATGCATACACTGTCGTAATGCCCACAAAATTTTTTTACCAGCTCGCAATTGAGCCAATTTTTGACATCTAATTCTTCAACATTGCCAAGCTCCTCGATAAGCAATTGAGAATGTTGTTTTTGGATAGTTTTTAATATTTTCTTTTTTAATCGATTTTTAAAAAAACTGCCCACAGAATAGGTTAGCAGCACGCATAAAAACAAACCATTCTTTCGCTTGGGAAATTGATCAATAAACTCCAACAGACCTGTTATTAAGTCGGATATGCCATGTTTCCATGCTTCTGATGAGATTGTTGTGTATAATACAATTGAATGGTTTTGATTACTGAAATACAGCGTATCGATACACTCTGTTTTGTGGGATTCGTTGTAATCTTTTTCAGATCTATACTTACTCCATAATTGATCGAAAATATACCCATCCAGCTTTTGCACTGTTTTTGGCAATACAAAATTTATTAATTTGGGCGGTTTGTTAGGCGAACAATAGGATTTTTCTTTCCAGTGCCATTTTTCAAAACATTCGAGAAAGTCATAGTGACATTGATTGATTGCACCCGGAATGATCCAAAAAGTATGTTTCTTGAGCGTATTTTCACGTTTATGCCACATATCGGACAATTGATTGGTTCTGTTCACATAATAGGGTAGGGCTTTTAGAATAGCGTTATCAACTTTCGTAATCAAAGGCTGTTGACATGTGGCATGGTTTTCTTTTTGGACATGTTGCATAGAGATTGAAACACAGGATTTTAGTTCTTCAGGGCTTTTGAATTTACTAACTGTATGATCTGTCATGAGTTGTTTTTTGAATTGTTCAATGAGGGTACGATCAGTATCTATAAAATTAGGGGGCCAGGAGGCGGTTTCATCCAGAATAAAGATAAGTCGTTCAATATTATTTAGCGTTGCTTCTTGGTATTCAAGTTCAGTAATGGATTTTTCATTATTGGGAGGGATATATCCATAACGCCATGCGAACAATCCAATATAAATATTGCATGAGGCAACATCTGTAAGACATTTTTGCAAAGGACGTTTATCTGAAGCCACATAGTCCTCCATTGCGATGACTTCATGGCCTAATTGCTTTAATACGTCAGAAACTGATTGTCGATACACCTTTAAATCCTCAAAGGTTGAGGAAATATAAATTTTAGCCATTGGGATATCCTTTTATCCATTATACAACCTTATTAAACAAATATTGCCTTCAATGTTTTTTTTCAATAGTGTCTAATTCAATTCAACTTCCATATATTACCTTTTTCAGATATCGTATGAGAATCCTTGTCAGTATGTGAAAGAGCTGCTACATATCACAAATAAGTTCCTCTCTCAATTGCTAAGGAATACTTGAAAAATAAGTTCCCCATTTTAAATTGGAGTCCCAAAGCTAAAGATTTGGGACTTCAAGCTACGAATTTAGAATTTATATGGAATAATTAAGCAAAAAATAAAAACAGACCCCTTGTCCCACACTGATTCCCAGTAAAGATCCACAAACCACATCCGAAAAATAATGCTTCAATAAATAAATCCGGCTATACCCTATCATCATCGCCCAAAAATAATACAGAGGCATAAAGGTTGGATAAAACAGGGTCATGATGCTGGCTATGATGAACGCACGGCAGGCATGGTGGGATGGAAATGAATATTTATTCCATGCATCGATCCACCTGGGACGAAGTTTGCGTGGGCGGTTCCTCTTTGTGGCATGACGCAACAGGATGATGATCAGCAAACCAAGCAATTCTGCAAAAAATATCAACATCATTGGCCAGACAACATACTCATAAAGTAAAAGCATGGCACAAACAATGAGTGTTCCAATAACAGCTAAACTCCCGCTATGACTGATCATGGAAAAAAACATGTGCCAGCTGTTGTCATGTTTTTCGGTATAATGGTTGCTGATCGATCGATCAAGATGGATCAATTTCTGGATAATATTCATGGGGATGACCGATTTTTTGTCTCCAGCTCGATATATGCAATCAGATGATATTCTTTTTTTACAAAGGCATCGAATGGCGGGGTATGCATTGCTTGCCAGAGTTCCTGAGCAGAAATGGGAATCTCATTTTCAATATAAAAATTCATTTGATCACCTTTTATTATCTGTCAATATTGATGCGGTGATCTTTTCTGATAGTCACCGAATCAAGGTTGTTCTCGACGCAACCCCTGGCAGCCAGGCATTGTAAATTTTTTCTGTTTAAGGGTGTCCATAAAAAATGCTTCTATGATTTCATCAATCGTCCCCGCAATCCCTGGAATTACATGAATATTCTTTGACTCAAGTACGGGTAATAATGACTCGCTAACAACACCACATATGAGGATCTCAATGTTTAATTCTAAAAGAATGTTCACCCGCTCCATAAGCGTGAGGTTCGCTAAGGATACTTCCATTCGCATTTCATCATTTTGCATTTTTTCAATGATGAGTAATCGTTCGCACCAGTCAAAAACCGGTGATAATCGTGAACGAAACGTTGGAATGGCAATCTTCATATCAAATTTTCTTTCAGTTGAAAAACGATTTTAATCAATTGTCCTTGTATTCCTCACATTAGGAATGTCCATTTTTTTCATATATTTCCATATGGCCGCCCGGCTGTACCCGATTCTTCGCCCCACTTCAGCCTTGTTCCAATCACAGTCTTCAAGGAGTTGGATCAACTCCTGTCGGGTGGGTATTTTTCTTGATAGATGTGATGGATAGGCTATGGGCTGAGGTTTGTTGATGGCGGGTTGATATTCTGTTTGTCTGATCTCTACCGGTAAATCAAAAACATCAATGTATTCATCATTACATAACACAAAAGCATGTTCCACAGCATTCTCTAATTCCCGCACATTCCCCTGCCAATTATAGTCCAGAAGAATTCTCATAGCAGAAGAAGTAACATCCTTAATCTCTTTACCTGTTTTTTTATTCAGTATGTGAATAAAATGGCTGGTTAACAGGGGGATATCTTCTTTTCGCCTTCTTAAAGGCGGCAGGTTAATGGGAAAAACCTTGAGCCGGTAATACAGATCCTCACGAAATTGGCCTTCATTGACAAGACTGTACAGGTCTTTATTGGTCGCGGTAATTACCCGAATATCCACGGTGCGTTTTTTTGACTCACCAATTCTTTCAACCTCACGTTCCTGTAAAACACGCAACAATTTTACCTGTATTAAAGGGCTGATATCTCCGATTTCATCTAAAAATAAGGTGCCTCCACCAGCTTCTTCAAATCGACCTGCTCTGTCAGTGACAGCGCCGGTAAATGCGCCTTTCACATGTCCGAACAATTCGCTTTCAAGTAAAGATTCTGGAAGTGCGCTACAGTTAATGATAACAAAGGGCATGCTTGCCCTGGGGCTGTTGTAATGAAGCGCACCAGCTACCAACTCTTTGCCTGTACCACTTTCACCTTGGATTAAAATGGTGGCATCACTGGTTGCCGCAGCTTTAATGGAAGAAAAAACATGTCGCATGGCATTGCTTTTTCCAATAATTTTATCAAATCGGTAGACTTCGCCCAATTTACGCTTGGCTTCCTGAACTTCCTGGCGGTATTGATATAATTTGGTAAGATCAGTAATCGTTTCGACAATCCCTTTGACTTTTCCATGTTTATCTTTAATAATTCGAGCATTTTTTAATACAGGTATGTTTTCACCATTTTTATGTTTTAAATGGCATTCCCTGGCATCAATGCTGCCCAGTTTATAGATGCTGCATTCAGCAATACCTGTGGGGCAAGATTTACCAAAACAGTTATTGAAGCCTAACAGTGTACATCTTTGTCCCATCGCTTCTTCGGGTGTATACCCTGAAATTCGCTTCATTGAAGAATTCCATGAGGTAAACGCACCTTTTTCATTCAGGGTAAATACCCCCTCTGCGATGGATTCTAATAACAGGCTTGCAAAATCTGGATTTAATATATTTAAATTTTTATTGTCCATATCGCCCCAAATTATTTCCGAAAATCATCTGAGATAAAATCGGGTGCAATCATTTAGTGGCATATAACTGACGCCCAAATCTAAAAATTGGGGACTCCTGGCTACGAATTTATATGCCATTCTAAAAGGACTGCACCAAGAAAAAAAATTTTTATGGTTTCCATTCTTTCCACACTTGACCGACCAAATCAGGGCCTGGTTTCAATGTGGGTTTGCCGGGTTCCCAGTCTGCAGGACATACCTCTTTGCCGCCGTTTTCACGCACATGTTGAAATGCTTTAATTTGTCGAATTGTTTCCATAATATTTCTACCAACAGGAGGTGTCATTACTTCCATCGCCTGAATAATGCCATCTGGATCAATGATGAATCTTCCGCGAATATTTACACCTGCGGATTCATCGTAGACACCATACACTGTTCCCAGTTTTCCACCACCATCGGATACCATTGGAAAAGGAATGTCGCCATCAACCATTTTTGAAAGTTCAGCCTCTTCCCATATTTTGTGAACAAATGTACTGTCCACACTCACTGAGAGAACATCAACGCCCAATTTTTGCAACACTTCATATTTATCAGCGACCGCTGATATTTCTGTTGGTCAGACAAAGGTAAAATCTCCGGGATAAAAGCATACGATTACCCACCTGCCCTGATAATCCGATAATTTTACTGAAATAAATTTGCCCTTGTTATAGGCTGGCGCTTCAAAATCAGGTGCTTTTGAGCCAACTTTTGCAGTAATCATATTATTATTTTCCTTTCTTGTTTGTGTTGGGTTAATATCCTCTTTTGCTGATGGTTCTGCAACAACATTACCTGTTGGTCTTGCACAACCAATTTTTTCCTCAGCCATAATAGATACCTCCTTTTTGATAGATGGGTACATCTTTTTTGCCATTAATTAAAGGTCTTGCATAGTGCCAAAACGTTAGAATGTGGCTTTCCATTTCAACGATGTGACGCATTCCTCATTTTATCCATCACCTTTGGAAAGGTTGTGGTGTTGGTATGGGGAAGAAACAAGGCTGATGTGAACTCTTCCATATATTTGTTATTGCTCGAAAAATCGATATACGTCATATTATTGCAGACAATTCGGGCTTCTTTTCTGAATTTTTCTGAAAGCAGGCACATATAGGCACCGGCAATGGAGCTGTTGCCCATGTATTTGAATTTGCTTTGATCCAGCTCTGGAAGCATGCCGATATTGATGGCTTTTTCGATATTCAAGTATTGACCAAAACCACCGGTCAGGATGATTTGATCAAGCATTGAAAAGTCCAGCCCCGCCTGATTCAGTAAAACAAGAAAACCCGCATATATTGCCGCTTTACTGCGCATGAGATTTTCAATATCACTTTCAGTAAAAACGATGTCTTTTTCAACATCCGTTTCATTGGCATAAGCGATAATGTAAGCAATATCATATTCATCTTTAACAATTCTGGGGTGATCGCTGATTTCAAATTTTCCGCTTTGATTGATAATACCGGTCATCATCATTTCAGAAATCAGATCAATCATACCTGAACCACAAATGCCCCTTGGTTTTGCATCACCAACCACACGGTATTCAGGGACAAGCGTATCAGTTGAAATGGTTACTTTTTCAATGGCTCCTTCTTCAGCTCGCATGCCCCATCGAACGCCACCGCCTTCAAATGCAGGTCCAGCAGAGCAGGAGGCTGTCATGAGCCAATCCTGATTGCCTAAAACAATTTCTCCATTGGTGCCTACGTCAATAAACAACGTCAGGTTGTCTTTTCTATGAAATCCAGTAAACAGTATACCCGAAACAATATCGCCACCCACATAGCTGGCCGGTCCGGGTAGGATAAAAACAGCACCAATGGGATTGATTTTCAAGTCAATATCTTTGGCCTTAAAAATCGGAAAATCAGATACTGTTGGGACATAAGGTTCTCTTCGAATATACCGGGGATCGATTTTCAGTAGCAGATGGGTCATGATTGTATTTAAATACATGGTGGCATTTTTGATCTGATGCCTTTTGACATTCGCGCTATGAATTAATTCATTGATCAATCCATTGATGGTTGAAAGAACCATTGCGCTTAATTTTTTCACGCCATCTTTTTCAGCACATACCACCCGATTGATCACATCATCACCACAGGCGGCCTGACGATTATGACCTGATGTTGCTCCCAGTATGGAACCATCAGCCATATCAACCAAATAAATAACAATTGAGGTCGTTCCCAAATCAATGGCAACACCCAATGACGCCTCAGTATTTTGGCCAGATTCAATGGCCATCACTTCATTGGAGCATCGTTTACGAACAATGGAGGCGTTGACTGACCAGTTTTCATTTCTCATCACCTCAGCCAGATCCTGCATGACTTGTAATCCAACGTTCAGGTGTTCTGTATCAACCTTTCCCTGTTTAGAAAGACCACGGTTCAAGCGGTCCAGATCACTCACAGGATCTTCCAGAGTGGGTGGATCCAACACCAGATTGACATTAATCAGCATGGGAGAGAGATCATCAACCAGACCCTTTAATTGATCCGTGGCTTCTTTGCCCATACCTGCAACCTTGAGATTTCTTTCAATGGTTTCCTCAGGTATGCGAACACTGACATCGCCATGAACAGTTGTTTTACAGGCTAAAACATAATTTTTGGCTTTTTCATCATTGGATAACAAGGATGTAGGTTCTGATGTTGTCTCGCCTGACACAACAATCAACTTGCATTTTCCACAGGCGCCTTTACCATTACAAGACGCGTTTAATGGAATATCTGCACGTTGAGCGGCATCCAGAAGGGATTCACCCCTGGTAACTGTTGCTTGTTTATTTTCTGGTTGAAAAATGACCTGACAGTCTTTTGATGTGGATTTTTTTTCATCATTGCCCCATGATTTAAAGCCTTTTTTCACAATAAACCAGATGGGACATGATGGCCTGAATTTACAATAAATTTCAGGATTTCGACATCGTAAGCAGTCTTCACAAAAATATATATTATCTTTCATGCACAAATACTGTGTTTCTTTTTCAGGGTGATTGATACAATACCCCATAAATAATCTCCTTTTCGTTAAGATTCTTATCATGTCTGGACAAACCAAAGTTGAATGCTAAGGAATGCTCGAAAAAGAAGTTCCCCATTTTAGAGTGGAGTCCCAAAGCTTTAGCTTTGGGAGTTACAGAAAAACAACGCATTGAAAATCTAAGGAACTCCCAAAGCTAAAGCTTTAGGACGCCACTATTCATCGAATTAAGGATCGTGTCTCCGAAATTAAAATGGGGAACTTATTTTTCGAGCATTCCTAAGAAACCAAAATATTTACAACAATTTTTCATTCTTAAGACGTTGAATAATCTCAGTGGTCGATTTACTTCTGTCCATGGTATAAAAATGGAGCCCAGGAACATTTTCTTTTAAAAGACCTCTGCATTGTTCAGTTGCGAAATCAATCCCTAAATTTAATACAGCCTCTTTATCATCGGCATCCACTGTATCTATCAGCTTTTTTAGGTCATCTGTAATCGATGATCCGCATACTTTAGAAAGCATATTGGTCATTTTGATCGTGTATACTGGCATGATTCCTGGAATAATCGGAACATTAATTCCCGCAGACCGGCATTTTTCGACATAGTCAAAGAAATATTTATTATCATAAAAATACTGACTGACAATATAGTCAGCACCATTGTTGACTTTTAGTTTTAAAAACTCAATATCTTGTTCAAGACTCTCCGCTTCGATATGTCCTTCGGGATATCCTGCGCATCCAAGGGTAAACGGATAACGTTCTTTGATAAACGCAATCAGTTCCGAAGCGTATGAAAAACTGTCAGGATGAGGGGTGAAACCATCTCCTTGAGGTTTATCTCCCCGGATGACAAAAATTGTTTCAACGCCAAGTTTTTTATAGTTATCCAAAACAGCTGTGATTTCATCAGGCCCAAGCCCATAGCCCGCAATATAAGCCACCGTTGGTAAATTTTTATCAATCATTATCTGTTTCACTGTTTGATAGGAACCATCTCTGGTTGATCCTCCGGCACCAAAGGTAACCGACATATAATCAGGTTTCAGTTCAGCCAGGTTGTCAATGATTGTCGAAAAGGATTTTTCAGCCTTTTCATTTCTGGGAGGAAAAAATTCCATGGAAATAACGGGTGTGTTTTCTTTGTACAAAGTCGTAACACGCATAAATATAACTCCTTTAATTAATATGATTAAATATAAATAATGTTTATGGGCTATCTTTCATGAATGAAGATGCCAAAAGATGTTTAACCTTACATCATCAAGCCAATATTTAACAAATTATTTTCAAATTGAAGAATATTTCCAGCATTATTATGAAAAAAAACATTGGGCCCTGTCTCATTTAGCAGTCGAGTACTGCTATATTGTCCTGTGCAATGTGAAACACCTAATTTTTTTATTCCCAATTTTTTAATCTCGTTAACAGTAAATTCAAGACGTTTTTCGTTGGCAAGGGCAAGATGCGTTCCACCAATAACCATATAGATTTCATTGATGCCTGTAATTTTTTGTGCATGATATAAGGTGTTAATCATTCCTCTATGGGCACAACCTAAAATAACAATCAGTCCCATGTTTGTTATTAAAATAACGGCCATATCATCAATAAGCTCTTTGTCTTGAACAAAAGAATCCCCCTGTTTAATATAAAATGTTGGTTCAACGGATTCAAAATCATTTAACATAGGGATTTCGCCACTGGTGATAATATCTTCAGTAATGTTTATTGGATTCTTTGAGAATGAAAAATTTGCGCCGTACTTTAGAAGTTCATATTCGTTATATGGACAACCAAAATAAAATGGAATGGGGCTACTTAAACGTTTTACAAATTTGGGTTGAAAGACCTCTGGGTGAGCAATAATTTTATAGCTATTTCCAGGCTTTTGACAAAATGCCATTTTTAAAAAATTTCGAAGTCCCCCTGTGTGATCTTGATGTCCATGACTTAAAACAATTGTATCTATTGAGCATGCTTCAATATTATATACTTGCATATTATTCTGAAGAACACCAGGATGTCCTGATCCGGTATCAAATAATATTTTTTGATTTCCTGCTTTTATATAAAACGATAACCCCCATTCAGCCATCATAAAAGGATGAACTGATGTATTCTCAACGAGTGTTATTATTTTGATATCATTGACATTTAACATATTCGTCTCCTTAATTCTTATAATAAATACCTCAAAATGGCGCTTGCCATTTTGAGGTATTATGTAATGTAATGCTATAATGCTAATTTTTTTAGCTCAGAAATTTTTTTGCTGTAGCTAATCGCAATGACACTTGCACAGCAGATAATAACTCCTCATTATATGCCCCCCAATTAATATATGGCAAAATTCCACGCTTAGGTTTGCCATAGCGATAGATAAATAAGAGTTCTTCTTTGGAAAATGTTTCAGGATCATATCCTTGTTCCCTCACTTTTATTCTGAGCTTTTCAATATCTTGATACCCTTCTTCCGGTTGTATTTTTATTTTGACAGGACTCATAGGAATTTTTATTTCTTCTCCATCAGCCATATCAAACGCAGCATCTCCTATTTCTTTTAACTTTTTAAAATCCACATAATCCGCAAGAGCGCCATTTCTATCCCTTTCTAATACCCGATTTTGCGCATCCTCTATTGAGCAATCAATATAGATAATGACATCAAAATTATCGATATTTTGAGTTCTGAAAAGACGTATGTTTTCATAGATATGCCCCTGTTTAAAAAAATATGGTTTGCCAAGATCTTTCAAATACAGGGTTGTCCATTTGAGTCCTGTACGTTTTGACAAGCTTCGTCCCAATGTGCTTTTACCACTTCCAGGAGGGCCGGCAATGCCAATATTTTGTGGAAATATCTTTTTTTCATTAAATATATCCATCACCTTGTCTGTATACCCTTCAACAATTTGAATATCTTTGTAAGGTTTTTCTGCACTGCCTGTAACAAGTTTTCTTATGCGCCCTCTAATGGCAGATTTAATTGAGTTTTTGGCTAATAAATTTGTTGAAGCAGTAACAATAAAAGCAATTGCCAATTGCGGTAACGACTCTTTTGTTAGTTTTTTTAGCGCGCTCATAATGACTCCTGCTATTGTTTTCTCGCATAATACGAAATACCTTCTTGTGGTCCGTTATACTTTTAAAAATTATTAGATGATTACACTCTTTCAAAAGACTGATAAGCAGGCATTCGCTTTTCAGTCTCCCTGGTGATGGCATCTTGTTTAGAATTTTCAGCGTTTATGTTTATTAATTTAGATAGCGCTGTTTTTGCCAAAGGCAGCACTATTATCGATACACCCAATGAAATATATTTTTTATAACTTGACATGTTCGATCTCCTTTTTTAAATTTTATTATGAATTTTAAATGTTAAGGAATACTCGAAAAATAAGTTCCCCATTTTAGATTGAAGTCCCAAAGCTTTAGCTTTGGGAGTTACAGAAAAACAACGCATTGAAAATCTAAGGAACTCCCAAAGCTAAAGCTTTAGGACTCCACTATCCACTATTCATCGAATTAAGGATCGTGTCTCCGAAATTAAAATGGGGAACTTATTTTTCGAGCATTCCTAACCAAAAGATTGTCCCTGTGAAGCCAATACCCACGACCTTGCATCATTGACATTGCAACATATGCTCCATAATGACATATTTTTTATAACATGCTGTAAAGTAAGATTTTTTTCTTCTATTATGGATATGAGTGAGCAGCAAAAAGCAAACAAATGATTGCATATTGCAACCTTTTTATTTGATATAAACTGCAAAATGCATCGCATTCTGATTGAACTGCTTAGCTCTATGTCCGACTTTTTGGGAATGCGGGAACGTTTTTCCAGGATTTGTTAACTGACTTGAAGATTTGATGGAAGACTTATGAAAAGGACTTTGACTGACGAATAAAGGAGATTCGTCAGGAATTATTCAATTGTTGTCAACCAATGCAATCTTTCTTGAGCATATTTCGAAAGCCTACGCTTTTCTGCATTGATTCACTGAACACAAGGTTTTAAAGATTCTAATTTTAATAAGATAATGTCTTTATTATTATTTGATGACATTCATTCATCTATGGCATCAACCCGTCGATGTATGTTTTAATAGATTCGCTGGTTGTGCGTGTCCCTTGACTATCAACGGCATTGCCAATCAAGCTTTCCCCTTCTGTTATGCCAAATAGGTACCGGATAATTAAGAGTCCATCGGTAAGGGCATCTTTCTGCCCGTTGTTGTCAATATCCAGATATGGAAGGCCGCTTTCAATATATGCTCTGATATTTTCGGATGATGTTCGAAGTCCATTCATGTCAACCGCATTTTCCACTAAACTGATTCCACCTTTAAAACCAAAAAGATACCGAATGATCAATAATCCATCGGTCAAAGCATCTGCTGTTTGATTGGCATCGATATCCAGGGTAAAGCGTTTAATTTCCAGTGACACTGGGGCTGCATAAAAAAGATATCCCGGATGCGTCTCAGCAGCCTGATATAAAATTGTGCAGGTATAGCCAACATCAAGGTCAGATGCTGTCATAAACGCTATGGTGCAAAGTCGTGTGGGAAGCGACTGACCGGGCCAATTCTGTGATTCATCTTGCCAGATAATTTCGATATAACGATCGGTGGAAGCGTTCTCATCATCAGTTTCAAGCGTTTCTGCCTGATCCGTTGGTGTGGAGCCGAGGGCCAATATATTGATCATGCCCTGGTAGATCAGTGCCTCAGAGGGATAATGAATGCGTAATCCCAGCCCATTTAAAGCTGTATTTTGAGTGGTATTGGTGTAATTGATATCCATATATATCGTGGTTTGAGTTAAGGTTTTTGGCGTTTGAGGATATGTGTCAACCATTTGTATAAAATCGCTTATCCAGGTCACTTGAGCCGTTGCCTCACCACTATTTCCCGCAGCGTCTTCAAATGTAAAGGTAAAGGTTCCGTTGTCGGAAAATATTTTTGTGTATTCACCAGTGTTATTATTGACAGTAATGGTTTCTGATGGAATCAGGCTTGCAATAACATCGTTGGATGTGGAATGGGTCGTTGAATAAGAAATTGTTGCATCAGGCGGGATATTATCCAGGGTGACCTGAACCGTTTGAACAGTGCTTTCATGCCCTGCCAAGTCTTTTGCCTGGACATGAAGATAATAAATGCCATCACCCGTGCTTTGGGTTGCTGATGTAATATCTGAATACTCTCCAGAAGGTTCACCATCAGACATAGAGTCAATTGAAAATCTGAACAGGGCTGGCTCAGATGCTGTCCAGTACCATGAAATACTCTTGCAGGGCTGAAAGGTATCGGTCAAGTTTTGAATGACAGGTGCTGTGCTGTCAACGTTCCATTGGAACGTGAGCGTAGTGTTTTCAGGTTGCCAGTTTCCCAGGGAGTCTTTGCCCAGAACATAAAGTGTATGCGTACCATCAGCAAGTTGAGTTAATTGAATGGGGATAGAAATGACCTGTTCTTCACTCCATATGGTTTCATTATCCAGGCGAAAACGGTATGCGGTAAGCCCGCCTCCTGTCAAAGAAAAGGTGGGGTTGGCGGTTGAGTATTCATTGATCAAACCGTCAAGATCAACCGGATCGATGGCAACATTATCATCGCCGGTATACCCCCCCTGAACCGCAGAACTGGAAACAGTGGCAAGTCCGGTATTTGTTACAGATATGCTTTCTTCAGTGGTATTCACTTCAATCGCTTCTTTATCCTCTTTTCCCCAAATGGTGCAACCGGTTATGGTGGGTACTGCCGATGGATATAACGAAACACCACTGCCTTTTTTAGACGCAGAATTATTGCTGATAGAACTATTGGTGATCACAGGATGAGATAAGGCTTGCGCAGCAATGCCACCACCATTTTCAGCCGAGTTACTGCTGATCAGGCAGGAGTCAATGGTTGGCGCTGAAAAATAACTGGCAATTCCGCCACCATCTTTGGCATCATTATTACTGATGGCTGAATTTTGAATGGTTGGCGAAGATGTACAGGACAGTCCTCCCCCGCCTTGACGCGCTGAATTACCATAAATTAAACTGTTGATAATCGTTAAATTAGATTGTTCATGCGCTGAAATGCCACCGCCATACAGGGCATTTGAATTATTAGAGATGACGCATCCATCCAGAAGAGGGGTGGAATTCCCTCGGCAATACAAACCACTGCCGTTGTATTTCGCTTCATTGTATTGGATAATAGTATTGTATATTTGGGGTGATGCATTCACGCAGGCGATCCCCCCACCATTTCCACCACGAGCCCAGCGGGCGATATTTCCGGTAATTACACAATTGGTAATGGTTGGAGACGAAGAGACACAGAGAATCCCACCACCTTCTTTGGATACCTGGCCGTTTGTAATGATAAAACCGGAGACAATAGTGTTTTCATCCTCATTGGTATGAAAAGTAAATCCCCTGCCACTATTTTCACAATCAATGGTGCATTGGGCTGATTCTGAATCGCAGACAAGGGTAATACTTTTTCCGGAAAAACTGAGATTTTTATTATTTTCTCCGGTGTAGGTGCCAGGGGAGACTGTGATGGTATCACCGTTCGTGGCGGCGTCTATGGCTTGCTGGAGGGTGGGATGGTCGGCAGGAACATCTGCGAAGACAAGTGTTGACCAGAATGTGAATAATAAAATAGCAATGGTTTTTGCTTTTAAATGTTGTGGCATTTTAATCCTCCTGTATTTGTATTGAACAGATGTCAGCTCGACACAGATATCGTATTTCTAATAAATTAATTTATTTATATTTTTATTGCATTCTTTTATTGCAAGCTACCGATACATTCTTTAATCATTTTAAATTGTTATACAAAATATATTCAAATCTATCATCCGTGTTGTTTGCAGGAGAAACAATGATTCCGTCAGAATTACCATCCGTTGTTAACCCATAAGAGTCCCAGTTTAAGTCTGCATTGTTCTCTCTCCAGGCTAATGAATTATCCGCACCTGGAACCGCTGCATGAGAATTACCCACATAGTAATATTCGACCCTGTATGTACACTGTCCCACAAGAAATGTTCCCCAATAACGATTTGATTCTATTTTAGCTCCTAAATCAACAGTTGTATTTGGGGCTTGATCCACACGATACAAATGAATCCCGGTAGGTGCCGTTGCTGTAACGACCATCGTAAAATTATCAAATTCAGCGTGAGCCAGATTAACAGAAAAGTCCTCAGGATTTGTTCCAATGTAATCATGGATACTATCATCTCCAATCGGTGCCGCAGAGTATGACCAGTTAGCGCCATTAACATTACAGTCATTATCATTTTGGGTTAAATCATATAATACATTTCCATAAGTTTGATCAAAACGATAATAAGCAATTAAATCGACAGGCAAAGAATCTTTATCCAGTTTTTTACACATATAATCACGTATCTCTTCCTCATCACGAACAGACTCCCAAATACGGACTTCATCAATACTTCCATTAAAAAATAATGTTTCTTCTTGATCAACGCCTATATACAATGGTGCGTTAAGTGAAAAAGTGGTTAACACCTGGTTATCGCTGATAGAAACACTTTCTTCCATGCCGTTAATATACATTGTCAGTGCATCGGCAGTGCTATCAAAAGTATATGCTACATGATACCAATTATCTATAGCAAGAACAGTCGTTCCTGTATAGCTTTTCACTGCCCCACCGGAATTCAAGACATCAATGCCTATTTTTCCTGCATCAGTAAGTAATAGCTGAGTAAATTTCCCTGTACCAATAGATACAATTCCACCAAAGGCATATGCCGTTGGTTTAATCCATGCTTCAATCGTATGATCGCTGAATGAAATGGGCTGATTCGTTGATACAGAATATGATCCATCAAAAGAAGCAGCATAGCCTGACCCGGGCATGTCGGTAACAGTGAAAACAAAGCTTGTAGACGATGTGTATCCATGTTCATCGGTAACTGTTACATTGATGGTTACGTCTCCATCTTCATATGCTGCGGGCGTCAACGATAATGTACAGGCACCAGCAGTATTGGATAATTTTGTCTGAGCGAATGGAAGCAAGGTTTCATTGCTTATGGTAAGTGTCAGATCCAGGTCACCATCGGCTGTTTCAGTGTCTGATACATTAAAATTAATATTTTTAATCGTGTTGACCGTTTCTGTATAATCAAGAATCGAATCTATTGCGGGGGTATCGTTTACATTAAGTACAAACGATGTAGACGTATAATACCCATCTGTATCGGTCACTGTAATTTCAATCGTACTAAACCCGGCCGTACTTGTGGGGGTCAATATGGCTGAACAGCTGCCAGCAGTGTTTGTGAGCAGTGTCTGGGACATTGGTAATATACCACTATTTGAAGATGTCATGGTTAAAGACAGGGTGTTTAGATCCACTGTATCTAAGTCAGTGATAAGAAATGGGATGGAGATGGCTGTACTCACGCAAGTTGTATAATCAGCAATGGGTTCAATTTCCGGTTCAGCCATAACATTTAAGTCAAAGCTTGATATTGCTGTATACCCTAAATCGTCGGATACGATAATATCAATGGTGACTGTCCCCGTCGTCGTTGGTGTTAATGTTACTGTGCAGTCGCCGTTAATATCTTGAGTAAATGATGTATTGGAAACATTTACGATATTGGAATCAGATGATGTCAGGGTTAAATTCAAATCAATTTTTGCTGTTTCTGTATCTGCAATGGTAAAAGCAATGGCACCTGTTGCGGTATTGACATTCGTTGTATATTCACTCATTGAACCAATCGTTGGATAACTATTGATTGTCAAAGCAAAAACACTTGTTGCGGTCAACCCCTCAGGATCTTCAACGGTGAATGTGATTTGAACATCGCCATAACTATCTGTTACAGGCGTTATTGTTCCTGTACAACTCCCTGATGTGCAGGAAATAGAAATATCGGTATCTGTTACTTTCGCAGGACTGTTCGATGCTGCTGTTACTGTCAGACTATCTGCATCTGTTTCTAAATCTGTAATGGTAAAGCTTACTGATGCGATTTCATTTACACCGATTGATTGCGTCGCCATTGAATAAATTTCAGGTGCATCATTGAGCGGAGCAATCGTTACAGTAATGGGGTAAGCGGTTCCGCCGGAAGGAACTTCAAATGAAAAGGTATCAATCCCGTAAATATTCGCGTTGGGTGAATACTCAATGATCAGACTATCTGATGCCGTACCGCTTAATGGGCTGCCGCCTTCTACAGTAAATATATCGCCTTCAAGGTCATATCCTGCAATGATGGTTACAGCGACGTCTTCATCTGTGGTTCTTTCTGACCATGCAAGAGAGTCAAGCCAGGCACTGGCAAGCACTGTTCCTGTTACAGCGCAATTGATGCCGCTGGCTGTGGCATCGGTAAGATATGTGTATGACCAGGGTTCATCCATCCGCCAGTATGCGATTAAGCCGGTTTCATCACCATTTAATGGAGCAAACATGTTCTCTTGAATTTCAACCTGTGTTCGAACATCTTCCCACACGCGTATTTCATCCAGCTCACCTTTGAATTGATTGGTCTGATTTGGGCCGCAACCAATATAAAAATATCCCCCCAGATCAGGATATGTTGCCAGAGCTACATTTTCAGTAAGCCATTCACTATCGCCATATACTGTTTGCGTTAAACCCGTTGAATCAAATGTTAGTGCCCAATGATGCCATCGGGTATCTGTATAGGATCCGGTTCCGGTGGTTGCCGTATAAGCAGAAAATGAAAATTCAAAATCGTCATTTGAGCTGAAACCGATACTCAACCCATTGATTGTATCATTGCTTTGTCCAATAACAACATGTTTTGTTGACACAGATGCTCGCTTTGCCCAAAATTCTATTGTAAATGAGGCATTGGCCAGTGTGACGCTGTTGGTTTCATCCACAGCGCAATCATTCAGTCCATCAAAGTACAAAGATTTCCCTGCTCCGGCAATAGAATCATAATTATCAAATGCAAGCATAAATTGTCCTTCTGTTTTGATACTGTTAAATACAATTGTTTCTGTTCCATCATTGATACTGGAACCATATGCAATCGCTGTCCATGAGCCCGTGCTTCCGTTTTCACGCCAGAACAGTTTAGCAAGCGGAGCATTTCCACCACTATTAAAAGCTTGATCGGATGTAAATGTAAGGTTTGCATTAAAGGTACTGTCGCCAGTTCTATTGATAACCCAGTATTGTGATGACAATATAGTGCTGCTTGCATCAGGCAATACATTGGCATCGGTGACAATTTTTGTAACAACTACCGTTTCACTGTTATGGTAATTGTATGTCATGCTCATATTCGTATCTGTAAAAGAAAGTGTCCCCATTGTTTCAGTTTGAGCTGCTGCATAACCAACAGGTAAGCTGGATACGATCCATTCAGGGGGCCCGGTTGATGGAGACAGGGTTTGACTGATAGCATTGGTTGTTTTATCTAAGGTTGTCAGTAAAACACCTTCATTCAATTGCCAGTAGGCAAGAAGATTTGTTTCATCGCCGTCTAACTGTTTGTTCAAATCGGTAAAAATATCGATATAACTTCGGTTTCCTGACCAAATTCGTATCTCGTCTATCTCGCCTTCAAATCGGTTCGTATCGCCCGGCGCCTCACCGATATGAAGATATCCTGAACCGATATAATCTCCAGGCATCACCGATGATAAGTCCAATTCACCATCCACGTAAATCTCTATGGCACGATTTGAATTGTTGTAAGAAAAGGCAAAATGATGCCACAGGGTATCTGTATACGCAGATGACGTTTCAACCGTGTTCGTATCATCAAATCCAAAAATAATCGTATCTGACGCTGTAAAACCAATATTTAAATTGTTATAGTTTACCCAGGTGTCGGGACCCTGCCCCACCAGATACATGAGTCCTGTGGAACTGCGTTTGGCCCAATATTCAATCGTAAATGAAGTGCTTGATAAGTCAACGGCTGTATCAGATAGTAAGTATTGATCCCCTGTGCTAAATCTAAGTGCGTAATTAATCGTTGACCCTATCGTAAAACAATCCCCTGTATTTAAACTTGCTGTATTTAAAGAAAAAACAATCTGGTCACCGGTTAGCGTTGGTTGATCATCAAATATCTCAAATGCCCCGCTGTCCCCTGTTTTTTTAAGCAGAACAAAATTTGTCGAGGGTGTTAGATCTTCCATATCTGCCAGAACAATATCAAAGGCCATTTGAATATTTCC
>PEAL01000341.1 GCA_002753725.1 Deltaproteobacteria bacterium | reverse complement strand
TTTGTTAAAGGCAATTATAAGTTTGGTTGGTAAACAAATTTTTTTGTATGAAACAAATCTTAAGTTTACCCAGTCTATAATGATTCCGCCCAAAGTTAATCAGATGTAAATAACCTCAATTGCCCCTGTTTGAAGATTCTGGACGATTTGTATAATGGACAGTTTTGCCATTTCCAGTAAAGCTAAAAAGGTGATAATCATGTCTGCGCGTGAAGGGGCATCTGTGAATAATTTTGTAAATTCAATGGTATTTTCTTCTTCAAGAATATCCACAATTTGAGAGATTCGATCTTTAATGGTGATACCTTCTCTGATCACATTGAGCGTATTGGCAGGCATCATGCTCAAGAGTCCCTGAAAGGCATCGATGAGTTGAACAATATCCACAGAAACAAATTCAGGGGTGTCATCTATTTCAAAGGCTTTTTCTGGATTTCGACCGAAAATATCTTTTTCCAGCCAGTCTCTTTCAAGCAAATCTTTGGCCGCTGCTTTCATTTTCAGATACTCTACAATGGGCAGAACAAGCTCCATTGTTGCTTCTTTAACAATATCTTCTTCCTCATGCTTTGGCAAAAGACTGGTGGATTTTATTTGTGTCAGCGTTGCTGCCATTACCAAAAAATCACCGCCAGAATCAACATCGATTGTAGAAAGATCTTCTATGTAAACAAGAAACTGTTGAGTAATCATGGAGATGGGGATTTTATGAATATCCAGCCGGTTTATCTTGACCAGGTGAATTAACAGATCCAAAGGACCGTCAAAGGCTTCTAAGCTAACTTTATATATGTTATTGTTTTCTTGATCCATTATTGAATAAATTTTGAGGTTGCTTTTTTAATGCTTCAGCAATATAGCGTATCAAAAAATAAAATACAATGATCAAAAGGAAAATATCATGCGATCCAATGCTTCTCGTTACGATATCATCGTTATTGGCGCTGGCCATGCGGGCTGTGAAGCTGCTCTTGCAGCAGCTCGAATGGGATGCCAGGTTGCGCTGCTAACCATTGATTTAGATAAAATAGCGGCAATGCCCTGTAGTCCATCCATTGGTGGGATGGCCAAAGGACAATTGGTTCGGGAAATCGATGCTCTGGGGGGTGAAATGGCAAAAATAACCGATCAGTCAGCAATCCAGTATCGAACATTGAATACCCGTAAAGGTAAAGCGGTTCACTCATCAAGAACTCAAAATGATAAAACTCGCTATCATTCAGGTATGAAAAAAATTCTGGAATTAACCAATGGCCTCCATATTAAACAAGCCCTTGCTGAAAAATTATGGATAGAAGATCAAAAAATAAAAGGGGTCATTGATCATACAGGTTTTATCTATCATTCAAAAGCTGTCGTGTTAGCTACAGGGACATTTTTAAACGGTCTGGTTCATATTGGTCATTCAGCCATTCCTGCCGGACGCGCTGGAGAGTTTGCCAGTATTGGCCTTGCAAAACATCTTGCCCAGCTTCAATTTAACCTGGGACGATTTAAAACAGGAACCCCGCCCAGACTGTTAAAATCATCCATTGATTTTTCCCAATTTGAAGAACAAACACCCGACCCGCCGCAACGAATGTTTTCACTCTTTTCAGAGAAAGCCTTGCTGCCGCAACAATCATGTTTTATGGGCTATACCAATTTGAAAAGTCATGGTATTATCCTTCAGAATTTAAAACAATCTGCTTTGCACAGTGGCCGCATCAAAGGAAGGCCTGCACGATATTGTCCTTCACTGGAAGATAAAATTGTCCGGTTTTCTGATAAAGATCGACATCATGTTATCCTGGAGCCAGAAGGTATTGATTCTCAGGAAATTTATGCCAGTGGCCTTGGAAACAGTCTTCCTCTGGACATTCAGATCCAGCTGGTTCAATCTGTGTTGGGGTTGGAACAGGCAGAAATCATGAGACCGGCTTATGCCATTGAATATGATTATGTCAATCCGCAACAACTTCATCCAACTTTGGAAACAAAAATTATCCAGGGCCTGTATCTTGCGGGACAGATCAATGGAACATCGGGATATGAGGAAGCTGCCGCTCAGGGCTTATGGGCAGGAATCAATGCTGCATCAAAAATTCAATCAAGACCCCCAATGATACTGGATCGTTCTCAAGCATATATGGGCGTCTTAATTGATGATCTGGTTACAAGAGGTACACAGGAACCTTATCGAATGTTCACATCCCGCGCTGAATATCGGTTAATGCTTCGTGAAGACAATGCCGATCTTCGATTGATGAAAATTGGTCATGAGTATGGATTGATTTCTTCGGATATCTACACAGATATGAACGAACGAAAACATAAAATTGCCAATGAAATTCAGCGAATTAAAACCGTTACCCTGAAACCCTCAGATGATGTCAATGCATATCTTGAATCTCATCAGAGCCCAACCATAAATAATGGCGTTTCATTGGTTCAATTATTAAAACGATCTGAAATTAGCTATGATATGGTTCAAAGGTTTGCCAGACCGCAAGAAGCCGTTGATTCAAAAGTGGCTGAACAGGTTGAGATTGAAACAAAATATGAAGGATATATCCATAAACAATTGCGGGAAATCGAAAAGTTTTCTGAATTGGAACGGATCAAAATTCCCATTGGGTTTGACTATCAACGTGTATATGGTCTTTCCAATGAACTGAAAGAAAAATTTTCTAAAATTCGGCCCATCTCCTTGGGCCAGGCTTCCCGAATCGAAGGCATGACCCCGGCTGCTCTTTCAGCAGTGATGATCGCTCTTAAAGCGGGTGATAATACTATTTACCAAACTAACGTTCCGAAAAAATGAAAAAACTTATCCCAAAATGCAATAGATAATTATTATGAAATCAAAAATAAACGTCTACGTTTTCTATGCCTCCCAAAAGGGAAAAGACATCATTGACAGATGTCTTCAAAATGCACACTATCTTGAACTTAAAGGAATGGAAAAAAAGCTGGAACGCTTTAAAACCCGTGCATTACAAGACCAACCCGATATTTTAATTATTGAAAACAATCCCACTGACTCCTCACTCATGCCTGTTCTGGAACACCTTTCACATGCTGGCTTGAAATGTATTGTTTTTTCCGAATCCAATAATTCAGATCAAATCCTTACAGCCTTTCGTATGGGGGCACGAGAATTTCTTATTGAAGGCCCACAACTTGAGCAATCGTTCAAAGATGCCATCATCCGTTTGACAGAGCAGCGTTTAGACCCTCAAAACAAAAAAGCGCATCGTATTGCATTGATTGGTGCAAAGGGAGGCGTCGGTGTCAGTCATCTTTCAGTGAATCTTGCCTGGACACTCAGTCACACATTTCACCAGCAGACATTACTGGTTGATTTAGATACATCCGGTGCAAAAGATGCATTTATGCTTGATTTAACGCCAGAAAAAACATTTTTGGAATTTGCCTCAAAAGATTCTCACACTCATCTATCAATGGCCTATCAATTATTAACCCACGTATCTCCAAATTTTTCATTACTTCCATTGCCAGAAAATCCTGCAGATATTGAAAATATAACAGCTGAACAGGTTCAAACCGTATTGGACAATCTTGACAGTCATCATGATATCATACTGCTGGATCTATCTCATCATTTGCATGAACTAACCTTATTGGGAATGGATAGTGCGCGATCACTGCTATTACTGATTGATCCGACGGTGATCTCCGTTAAAGCAGGTATTCAAAAAATTCAACTCATGGAAAAAATGGGCTATGATCGTAATAACATTCATGCTGTGATCAATCGCTTTGATCGAAAACAAGCCCTGGGACCGCAGCAGTTGGTAAAAACGTTGGGTGTCCCGGTATTTGAATGGCTGCCCAATGATGAAAAACGGCTGACACAGGCTGAAAATACCGGAAAACCTGTTTATTATACATATCCTGGCTGCAAATACGCAAAAAAAATTGATCAAATAGCAGATAAACTATTAGAAACCACAACCTGAAAATGACAGATAAGGACAACCAATGAGTTTACGCAAACGTTTGGGAATGATATCAACGTCTGGATCTTCAGAAAAAAATTCCATGATTACGGATATGGCTCAAGATAAAGAAGAACAGGAACGAAAATGCCGAATTCATTACAAAGTCATTGATCAAATGGATTTAGCGGTATTATCTCAAACAGATGATGATGTTTTGGATCAAGAATTAGATACTGCTATTCGTGGGATTATCCAGGAAGAAGGACTGAATCTGTCACCTGATGACAATGATCGTCTGGTCAATGAAATCAAACATGAAGTATTGGGCCTGGGACCATTAGAGCCGTTGCTGGCAGATGAAAGTATTTCTGAAATTATGTGCAATGGTTACAACAATGTTTATGTTGAGCGGAAAGGACGCCTGGAAAAAATTGGCGTTCGCTTCCGAGATGATAGCCATTTAATGAAAATTATTGACAAAATCGCCACAAATATTGGCCGTCGCATTGATGAATCCTCGCCAATGGTTGATGCTCGCCTGGCCGATGGCAGCCGGGTAAATGCCATTATTTCACCTTTGGCCATTGATGGCCCTTGCCTGACCATTCGAAAATTTTCAAAGGACCCCTTGCAGGTATCTGATTTGATCAAATTCGGCAGTATCAGTGCCCAGGCTGCCCGATTGATGGAAGGTGTGGTTAAAGCGCGTCTGAATGTTATTATCAGTGGTGGCACGGGATCTGGAAAAACGACCATGCTGAACGTGTTTTCTTCTTTTATTCCACACGATGAACGTATTGTTACCATTGAAGATTCTGCCGAACTTCAATTGCAGCAAGATCATGTGGTGCGTCTGGAAACTCGTCCACCCAATATGGAAGGTCATGGAGAAATCACCATTCGCGGTTTGGTGAAGAATTGTTTGAGAATGCGACCCGACCGGATTGTTGTGGGTGAGGTCAGAAGTGGTGAGGCCCTGGACATGATGCAAGCCATGAGTACCGGTCATGATGGCAGCATTACCACGCTTCATGCGAATACACCGAGAGATTGTCTGGGCCGTCTTGAAACGCTGGTTGCAATGGGTGGGCTGGATATTTCAGAAAAGGCCATTCGACGTCAAATAGCGGCTGCAATCCATGTAATTGTTCAGGTGGCTCGTTTGTCTGATGGTTCACGTAAGGTGATTAGTTTTTCCGAAGTGACCGGCATGGAAGGCAACACCATCACATTGCAGGAAATTTTTAAGTTTGAACAAACCGGTGTAGACCAGCACGGTAAAGTGATCGGTCAATTTGGCCCCACCGGTATTCGACCGGCATTCAGTAACAAACTTAAAGCGCATGGATTTGAACTGGATGGAAATATGTTCAGCCAATAATGCCGGTCAATACTTGAGGATATTGGATAATTCTATAAGCGAACCGTAATATAATATTGTTCGTATCCGCGTTGTATTAACACCAAAACAGCCGCTTTGTTTCGATATTTGATCAATGCTTTCTGATAATCCTTATTATTTTTAATAACAACTTCATTGATTTGTCGAATGACATCACCTGTATCTGCACCAATTTTTGCCAGATAGGAGGATCGGTGAATCTTAAAAATCATCACTCCCTCTTTCGCGGCAATGCGATACCTTTTTTTGCTTGTTTCTGTCAAATCTTCGACCTGAATGCCCAACAGTGTCGCGGACAATTCTTCGATTAAAAAATCAGGAAAAATGG
>PEAL01000340.1 GCA_002753725.1 Deltaproteobacteria bacterium | reverse complement strand
TATATACAAATACCATTGAAAAACATCGGATTCAGGTTGTCCCACCTGAGGATACCCGAATTTTTCAATCACAAATGAGTGGACATCACTCAAATCAGACCCCTTGTGTGGAGATGCTGCTCCTGGGTCATAAGGCGCAACCTTTTTCTGTTATTGTGACCTTTGAATGATCCCTCTCAATCAGACATTATTGCAGAAACCGGTTTTTGATAATGGGTAATGTTATGCAGTGTTCTATACATTCAACGACAGTGACGCGTTTATGTAGACGTTTCTTTATTATTAACCTGTGTTTTCTTGTTTGGATATATCCTGGATTATCTGATGATCGTTTACCTTTTGAGGTATTTGAAACGCCATATCTCATCCTTTTTTACCCCTCATCACTGAAAGATATTAAATCAGAATTTGTAGCAGCTTATGATAGTGCTGAATCTAACCTGAATACGATTTTCAAATGGCGGCCCAGGCATAAAATTCAATTGGTCGTGATAAACAATCGTCAAACATTTCTTCAAATGGCCGAGCATCCTTTGACCGTTGCATTTGCAGAAATGAAACATCACCGGATCGTGATCGATTACCAGCAGGTTGTGACGCGTCCTTTTTGTCTGGAAACAACAGTCCAGCATGAACTCTGTCATATTTTAATGGATCACTATTTAAAAATTCCCATACCGCGCTGGTTAAATGAAGGCATTGCGCAATGGGCGAGCGAAGGCATTGCTGAAATTATCCGACTTGAAGCAAATACACTTCAAAAAGCGGCCTTTTCTGGAAATCTTATTCCCTTGTACAAATTAGACGCTTCATTTCCAATGGATTCATCACAGTTTATTCTTGCTTACGAACAAAGCAAAAGTTTTATAGTCTATCTGGTCAACACCTACACGAAATATGCTTTGTTAGAATTGCTTGATCAAATAGAACAAGGTCAATCCCTTCATGAAGCAGTACTGTCTATTTATGGAAAATCATGGCGTGAACTGGAACGAGAATGGATAGCCTCACAGACACAGTATATGGCATGGATGGTATATATCAGCAACAATATGTATACCTTTATTTTTATTGGAATGGCATTTCTTTGTATTTTCGGATTTATTCGCATAAAGCTGAAAAAACGCGATTACCCTGATGACTGGGATGACGATGACTGGGTACAACCTTTAGAACTTGAAGAACAATAAACGCTAAGGAATGTTCGAAAAATAAGTTCCCCATTTTGGCTGTAGTCCCAAATCTTTAGATTTGGGAGACAATGAGAGTGACGATATTTTAGGTGATGCTTATGAATATTTGATGAGACATTTTTCTACTGAAAGTGGAAAAAGTAAAGGACAATTTTATACACCTGCTGAAGTATCACGAATTATGGCAAAAATCATTGGCATTGAAAAATCAAAAAGCCAGTCAGAAAGTATTTATGACCCTACTTGTGGTTCTGGTTCATTACTTTTAAAAGCAGCAGATGAATCGCCCCACGGAATATCTATTTACGGGCAGGAAAAGGCTCGGCTCATCGCAAAGGTATTTTTATCATTGATGCTGGCAAAGGTTTTATAAAAGATGGTAATAAGAACCGCTTACGTTCACAAGACATTCATAAAATTGTTGATGTTTTTAATAAGCAATTGGAAATTCCAAAATACAGCCGAATGGTTCCATTTGCTGAAATTAGGGATGCAAAAAACGATTACAACTTAAATATACCAAGATATATTGATAGTCAGGAAATTGAGGATATTCAAAACATTGAAGCACATTTGTGTGGCGGAATACCTGGTCAGGATATTGATGCTTTGGATAATTACTGGAAGGTGTATCCAACGCTCAAAACAACACTGCTTAAACCAAAAAAGGCAAACTTTTGGGATTTAAATTGTTCAAAAGATGAAATTAAATCTTTTATTTTTGAACATTCTGAATTCATAGCTTTTTCAAATAAAATGGATAATTTGTTTTCAAAATGGCAGAAAAAAACTGTTTTGACTATTTAATCATTTCAAGTGCTTTTTTTGCTATTGTTTTTGCGGATGGATAATAGGCTTTTTCCAGGATACCACTTGCAGGGACTGAACAATTTGGAAATGTGATTCTGGCAAGTGGTTGGCGTAAATCTGAAAACGATGTTTCTGCCACCCTTGCACAAATTTCAGATGCAATGCCACAAAAAGGGTAGGCATAGTCAACAACCAGAAGTTTACCGGTTTTTTTTACGGATGATCGAATGATTTCCATATCAAGGGGAGCAATCGAACGAAGATCAATAACATCAGCATCAATATCATTGCTGTCAACTGCGGATAGGGTATCTATCACCGCAAGGGAAGCAGCAACAATGGAAAGAGATCGGCCTTTTCGCATGAGGTATCCCTTACCCAATGGCAGTCCGAACATTTCTGATGGTACATGTCCTTTCTGATCGTATAATCGCCGATGTTCAATGATAATAACAGGATTATCATCTTGAATCGCTGACAATAACAGGCCTTTGGCAGCATAGGGGAATGCTGGCATGACCACTTGCAAACCAGGGATATGAGCAAATAGGCCATGAAGGGCCTGAGCATGCTGAGCGGCACATCCCCACCCCCGACCAATAACAGCCCGAATCACCAAAGGAACATGAACTCTTCCACCAAACATATAGCGCCATTTAGCAATGTAGTTGACAATAATATCCATTGCAGACATCAAAAAATCAACGCGTAAATGAATACATATGGGACGTTGTCCGGCAAGGGCAGCACCCATGGCAATACCACAAACCGCATTTTCAGAAATAGGGGTTCCAATGACTCGTTCCTGACAGGAAAGATTTTTTAGAGAGCCAAACATACCTGATGGGTCATCAGCATCCAGACCAATGACAAATACACGTGAATCATGCATCATGGCCTGATCTGTTGCTTCTTGAATGGCTGTTTTGTAAGAAATGATTCGGTTGCCCTCAGGCATATCATGTTCCATGGGAATTGAAAAAGCATCCACGTTAAGCATCCTCCATCAATGAATCGGGTGATGGAAACGGGCTGTTTTTAGCAAAGGTATCAGCATCAAGAATATCTTGATCCACTTCAGCAATGATATGTTGAATACCTGATGCATCAATCATATTTTCGGACATCATGATGGTTTGTAATTTTTGAATAGGACAGCTTTTTTGTCTCATATTTTCAGGACAGTGGGTTTCATCATAGGATACGCCCAGATGCGTCATCCATCGCAGGGTTTTGCATAATGCAAAAGCGGGCTTTTTCATCTCTTTAACATAACCAACGGCTTGAGCCATCCCTTTATAAACATCCAGAACATCTGTCCCATCAATTTGAAATGATTCCATAAATACTTTGGACACCAATAAAGGATCTCCATACATGTGGTGATGAGCAGGCATGTTATTGGCCCAATGATTATGTTCGCAGACAAATAGCAAAGGGATTTCTTTTAATGCTGAAAAATTCAATGTTTCCCAAAAAATCCCAGAATTGGTTGCCCCATCGCCAAAATATGAGACAGAAATATGATCGGCATTGGATAGTTTTGCAGCAAGAGCCATACCTGCGCCTAAAGCGATCCCCCCACCCACAATGGCGGATGATCCATGCATGCCAAGCTCAGGTTCCACCAGGTGCATGGAGCCTCCCCGACTGCGGGAACATCCGGTGATTTTTCCGTATAGTTCTGCCATAAGGGATTGAAGGTTAATGCCTTTAGCAAGAGCGGGGCCGTGGGATCGGTGAGAAAAACTGATGGTGTCAGAATCTGTTAAATGGACACATAAGCCGACAGGAACAGCTTCCTGGCCAATATGTAAATGAAGGGGCGTTTCCAGTACATCTGTGGGATAGATAGGAATCAAATATTCGCTAAAGCGGCGAATTAAAATCATTTTTTTTAGCATCCACAGACATGCTGTACTATCTGGTAGCCGATGGGGTGTGTTCATAAAGACCGCTGTTTTATCGTGCTTTTCTGAGGAAAGAATAGAATTCAGGTAGTCATAAATTAAACGATGGCCAACCTTTCCTGATTGGACTGTTTCATGTATACAATAATCTGGTTAATCTTGGACGCTAAATCCTGTAATTCATCACCATCTCTTAAATTAATTAAATTCACATCGTCACCATCAAGCAAACGATCAAGCGTTCTTTCAAGATGATAAACAGGGCCAGCAATACGGTGGGTAAATATTATACTAAAACCAGCAATAACCAAAAGCAAAATAAAGCTGGTTGAATATAATTTTGATACCAGTTGCTGAATCATTACAGAAACCAGGGCAGGCGGAATATATACCTTCACAACCGGCCAAATGACAAAAAACATCAACAGTCCAATAAAAATTGTAAATATAACAGAAATAATAAGGAATTGAAATGTCAATGTTAGTTGCATTCTTTCATTGATTAAATAATTCTGAAAACGACGCTTTATTTTTTGAGACATTTGGGTACCTTTCTCAACAGTCCTTCAAGATATGGATTGAATAGATTTATAAACTGCAAAGAAAGTGCCAAGGATGAAGAATGCCAAAAAATTACACCCTTGTTAATTCTTCTGGTGTAAAAGCCACTACTTCATCAATGCGCGACACATCGGCAAACAACATAACCAAACGATCAATTCCAAGAGCAATACCGGCTGTTTCAGGCAAATATTTAAGCATTTTTAAAAAAGATTCAGGAACAGGGTATGTCGGTTTACCAAATATTTTTCTTTCGGCAAGTTCGCTCGAAAATCGAAGGCGTTGTTCATTCGGGTCGGTCAATTCGGAAAAGGCATTTGCCAGTTCGTACCCTCCAATATACAGTTCAAAACGTTCTGCAACATCTGGATAATGAGGATTCAGTCGGGCCAATGCTGCCCGTTCTTTGGGATAGTCATATAAAAAAACAGGTTGGGGGCCGAGAGCGGGTTCGATGTCATACACCATGATTTCATCAAACTGGTCTTTTTGAATAGCTTCGCTCAAAGACAGGGGAGCAAAAAGATCGAAAGCATCGGCCACGCGGATACGATTCCAGGGCGTGGATAACGATATCTGTTGTCCTTGATGTTCAAGAACCTTATCGTTTTTCACTGTTTGGGCAAGATGGATAACAAGTTTTTCACAGTCATTCATCAAATGCTTGTAGTTGGCACCACTACGATACCATTCCAGGAGGGTGAATTCAGATAAATGAGTATCACTTCGTTCGTTGGCACGAAAACAGTGGCACACTTGAAAAATTTTCGGTAAGCCGGATGCAACAAGTTTTTTCATGCTTAATTCAGGCGATGTCTGAAGGAACCATTGATCAGAAGAAATACTGTCAATAAAAGCCTCAGGCGTAGGTTCCGGAATGCGGCAAGGGGTTTCAATTTCAAGGTAGTCATGAGCAATAAAAAATTGTCTGATAGCCTGGATAATTTTTGCTCGCAAGTGGAGATTTTTATGTCGTGATTGAAGACGATGACGTAAAGACATGGTGGTTGTATCTCTTATCCGTTCAAATATGGCAGAGTGGTTGAAATGGATCCACCCTGCCAGGTTTATTATAAAATCAGCCCAGTTTTTTTGCCAGTTCCGCAACGCGTTGGCCCAATTTTTGAGCATTTTCTTCTGTCTGACTGTCCGGGGCCCCGACACACGATGTACCATAATGGCCTGTTGCTGACATGGGGTCGCCA
>PEAL01000051.1 GCA_002753725.1 Deltaproteobacteria bacterium | reverse complement strand
CAGGATGAATCCCTGATGTTACTGGCAGGTGCAACAAATAAAACAGAAAATTATTCCTATTATGATGCCTATCAATTGACATTACTCATGCAAGGCCTTGTCACCATTATGCAAAAAAAACAAGCCGATGAGCAAGTTCTGGAAATCAACAAAGACCTTGAACAAAAAACAAGGGAACTGAAAGCCTCCCTGGCTTTAATACAGGAAACACAGAATCAACTTGTGGAAGCTGAAAAAATGGCATCATTGGGGGAACTGGTTGCAGGAGTCGCTCATGAAATCAATACCCCCATAGGCATTGCTGTGACAGAATCCTCGTTTATGGAATATAAAACCACCGAACTTTTCAAAAAATATCACGCCGGAAACATGAAACGCTCAGATTTGGAAAAGTATTTAAAGAATGCCACAGAAGCGTCTTTGGGTATCCTTAAAAATTTAAATCGTGCCGCCAATCTTATCCAAAATTTTAAGCAAGTGGCTGTGGATCAATCCAGTGAACAGAAACGACGCATCAATGTCAATAATTATATGCACGAAATTCTGATCAGTCTGCGTCCCAAATATAAACGCACGGACCATAAGATTTCAGTGAATTGTTCGGAAGATATTGAAATAGTAACCTATCCCGGAGCTTTTTATCAGGTCATGTCCAATTTGATCATGAATTCTCTCATACATGGGTTTGAAAACATTGATAAAGGAGAAATGGTATTTACGATTACCAGCCAGGAATCAAAAATATGCATTATTTATACAGATAATGGCTCCGGCATCGCCCCGGATATTTTGTCTAAAATATTCGATCCTTTCTTTACCACAAAACGCGGAAAAGGGGGGACAGGTTTAGGACTTCATATTGTGTATAATCTTGTGGTTCAAAACCTTGGTGGCACGATATCTTGTTCAAGTACGCCTGGGCATGGGTGTCAATTTGTTCTTTACATTCCAGTCAATAGATAAGGTGAACGATTGAATCAGGCGCAGTTCAACCATCATCGCCGATAATGTGTTACCTTTCTTTATCTACCCGAAAACTTATGATCGCTTACTTCTGTCGGTTTTATTGTTTCCCCGTTCTTGCTTTAAATCTCGCACATCATAAATGTAAAAGCTTTGTAAAAATAAGGATATGACTTGTTTTTGATGGTAAACTCATTTTATAAGAAACCCATCAAACATTTTTATTTTATTTTAATTTTGAATTGAAAGGAAATCAACACCATGCAATTACAAGAAAAAACTATTTTTGACACGCCCATTTTAAATTTTTTTTTACATTATATTGCCCGGTGTATTTTATTTATCCTGGGCTGGAAAATTGAAGGCACAGCTCCCAAAGTTGATAAATATGTACTCATCGCAGCGCCACATACATCCAATTGGGATTACTTTTTTACGCTATTGATGGCCTTTGCCTTGAAACTTCATATTTATGCTATGGGTAAAAAAGAACTGTGTGAAGGTAGATTTGGTAAAATTCTTTTATGGTTGGGGATTGTCCCTATTGATCGCAGAAAATCCAATAATACCGTTGATGGTGCTGTCAAAGTTTTTAATGAGAATGAAAAGATGGTTATGGTTATTCCTCCCTCTGGAACACGGGGACGGGTAAAAAGATGGAAAAGTGGGTTTTATCATGTTGCACATGGTGCAGGCGTACCGATCTTTTTGGGCTTTTTGGATTACTCTCGTAAAATTGGCGGAACAGGACAAATGTTTATTCCCACTGGAAATTATGAAGCAGATATGATTGAAATAAAAAGAAACTATACAAATTATCAAGGAAAATATCCTGACCTGACGTTGCATTATTTGCCGGTTGAAGTTCCTGCATATTAAGAGAATTAATTTATATCATAAGGAGTTGTTTATGTCAGTCTCACAAGTCGAAATATGGAAACACTATTCCATAGGCGAAGAAATTGCCAACAGCATTACTCACGGCATTGGTGCGTTACTAAGCATGGCCGGATTGGTGGTTTTGATCATGATGGGTTCTATCTATGGAAACAGCCTGCATGTGGTGTGTTTTTCCGTATATGGGACATCGTTGATTCTTTTGTATCTGGCATCAACGCTATACCATAGTCTTCCAGGACGAACAGTCAAACAAATTTTTAAAAAACTGGATCATTCGGCCATATTTTTACTGATTGCCGGCTCCTACACGCCATTAATGTTAATCAATATCAAGGGGGTTTTGGGATGGTCTATTACAATTACAGTATGGGTGCTTGCAGTAATTGGTGTCGTGATCAAATGTTTGTATATTAAAAAATTCGAAAAAGTGTCTTTATGTATTTATATCTTTATGGGCTGGCTATGTATTTTTGCTGCAAAAGAGATTTTTTTGAATATTTCTCCTCAAAGCTTGATCTTCCTGGTGATTGGCGGTTTGCTTTACAGTGTGGGAACTATTTTTTATGTGTGGGAAAAATTGCCATATAATCATGGGATCTGGCACGTATTTGTTTTAGGCGGCAGCATTTTTCACTATTTTTCAATTTTGACAAGCTTTAATGATCATGCGTTTGGCAGTCTTTCTCAATTGGGTTAATCCGTTTCATAAGACTTTTTCTTGACAAAACGTCTATAATAAAATAAACAGGCATTCTTTTACATTAAGCGTCGTAAGTTCTCTACGACGCTTAATTTTTTTTACGGGACGTGGCTCAGCCTGGTAGAGCACAGCGTTCGGGACGCTGGGGTCGGTGGTTCAAATCCACTCGTCCCGATTTTTTTATTATAAGGGATTTATGGATTGACGCCATAATATCCCTTTTTTTATTTTTACCGTAGAGTCGTCAGTTATCATTTAGATAACTTATGACGCTCAAGATTTTCAGGGAGATGACGTATGAGAATTTTGATAACCGGAGGTGCTGGTTTTATTGGGTCTCACCTTGCAGAAGCATTGCTTAACGCTGGTGAGGAAGTTTACATTATTGATGATCTTTCTACAGGTTCGATGGACAATATTCATTTATTGGAAAAAAATTGTCCTAAAAACAATTCGTTATTTTTTCATAAAAACAGTATTTTAGATTATGACATCATGCTTGAATTGGTGGGTACGTGCGACATGGTTTATCATTTAGCCGCTGCTGTTGGTGTTCGGTATATTCTGGATAATCCCTTAAAATCGATACAAATCAATATTCAAGGGACTGAAAAAGTCATGGAGCTTTGTGCCAAGTTCAAGAAAAAAATTCTGATAGCATCCTCATCAGAAGTATATGGTAAGCACTTACATGCCCCACTTGTTGAAACAGATAATATCATCTATGGGCCTTCAAGTAAATTTCGATGGAGCTATGCAGCATCAAAACTCATTGATGAATTTTTAGCCATTGCCTATCATCGGATGACTGATCTGGATATTGTGATTGCCAGACTATTCAACACCGTCGGTCCACGACAAACCGGTGCATATGGCATGGTTATTCCACGATTGGTTCAACAAGCCTTGAACAATGAACCGTTGACTGTTTATGGTGATGGCACTCAAACCCGAACATTCACACATGTCAAAGATGTTGTACATGCGTTAATATCGTTAATGAATACCCCATCTGCCATTGCTGAAATTTTTAATATTGGTGGCATACAAGAAATATCTATCATAGACCTGGCTAAAAAAATTATCGATGTCACAGGGTCATCATCACAGATTGAATGCATTCCTTATGAAAAAGCGTTTGCAAAAGATTTTGAAGATATGCAGCGACGTGTACCCAGTATTGAAAAGATTTCACAGCATACAGGATTTAAACCTCATTATACTTTAGATAATATATTGGAAGAAGTTGCAGCATATTTTTCAAAGTAAAGGCACCTCAATATGTGAAATTTATGTGCTGGCAGATAGAACTTGCATGAAATTGATTGGCAGAATCTACAAAGGATAGGCTCACAACATCAATTTTGAAATTATTTCTTTCATGATTTCCGTTGTACCGCCACCGATAGACAGAATTCGGTTATCCCTGTAAAGGCGCTCAACCAGATAGCCTCGCATGTAGCCATACCCGCCATAAATTTGTACTGCATCATAGGTGACTTTATCGCTGACACTACAGGCAAAATTTTTAGCCATTGAAATTTCTTTAATTTGCTCCAGTCCTGCATTGATTTTTGCTGCCACACGATATGTAAATTCACGGCTGATCTCCACAAGTGTTGCCATATCAACAAGTTTGTGCCGTGTGACTTGAAATCCTTTAAGGGCTCTGCCAAAAGCTTTTCTATCGTTGGCATATTTAATGGATTCTTCCAGCGCCATTTGTGCGGTCATATTGGCCATTACCGCCAATTGAAGTCTTTCATCCTGAAAGTTGGCCATGATACCATAAAAGCCCTCATTTTCTTTTCCAATTAAGTTTGCTACAGGCACACGACAATTATCAAAATACAATTCAGCCGTGTCTGATGCCCACCAACCGGTTTTTTTTAATTTATTCGATACAGCATATCCCGGGGTATCCGATTCAATGACCAGAAGGCTAATCCCGTGCGCCCCTTCTTGACCTGTACGAACCGCACAAGTAATTTGATCAGCACGACACCCACTGGTGATAAAGGTTTTGCTGCCATTCACCCGGTAATAATCTCCTTCGCGGATCGCTGTTGTCTGGATATTGGCGACATCTGATCCTCCTCCGGGTTCGGTAATGGCCAAAGCTGCAATTTTTTCACCCGCCAGCACAGGGGGAATCAATCGTTTTTTTTGTTCATCGGTGCCCATCCTTAAAATTGGAGGAATAGCGATATTTAAAGAACCGATACTGGCGGCAAAGCCACCAGAACCACTGCGCATCAATTCTTCGGCAGCGGCAATTCTGAAAAAAATATCACCAGGTTCTCCACCATAGATTTCTGGAAAACCAATTCCAAGAATACCAATATCCGCAGCCTTTTTATAGATGTCCCAGGGGAACTCGCCAGCTTCCTCCCATTCATCAATATATGGAAGAATTTCTTTTTTAACAAATTCTTTAACACTGTTTCGAACCATTTGGTGAGTTTTTGTAAAATACTGCTGGTACGATGCTTTTTGTTCGGAATTGTCAGACATTTTTATATCCTTAAAGACCAAAGAATTCCCGGGCTTCTTTTGCTGTAGCAGGCTCTTTTCCTAATTTTCGGACAATATCAACCAGCGCATCGACCAGTTGACCATTATTGTCAGCGCGATCGCCATTGGGAAGGTAAAAGGTATCTTCAAGGCCCGTTCGGACATTACCGCCCAATTCGACGCAACGCTGCAATAATTCCCAATGATTTGAATGTTTTCCCTGACCTATGGCAATGACCTGAAAATGGGAATTGTCTGGGAGTTCATCTTTTAAAATTGGCAGAAGATCAGGTCTTGCTGGCATTCCGCTGGCTACTCCCATGACAAATGACAGATGAGGATCACCGGTAACCATGCCATTTTGTTTAAACATTGTGACACTTCTAACAATGCCAGTATCAAAACATTCAAATTCTGGCATGATATTATTTGCTAACATGACATCTAAAAAGCGGTTTACTTTTTCTACAGGATTATCAAACAGCATAGGAGGCCATGCCCAGGAGCCATCTTTTCGACATTTCAGGTAATTCAAAGATCCCGCATTGCATGCAGCCATTTCAGGCTTGTGAGCTTTCAAACACGCCAAAGGGCCAGAAATATCAGCACCAACAACTCCAGTACTCATATTGATAATAATATCCGGTACCCTTTTCTTGATGGCAGTTAAAATATTCCCCACAATGTCAACATCCCAGGTTGGCAAGGCCCCCATGCCCTGTTCCTGGCATCGAAAATGGCAATGAACGATGGAGGCACCGGCATTATACGCAGATTCCGCCGCTTGAGCCATTTCTTCAGGTGTGACCGGTACATTGAATTTGTTAGGGTCTGTCAGAACACCTGTCAAAGCACATGTTACAACAACTTTATCGTGAAATGACATAGATCTCTCCTTTCAGAAAATATTCATTTTTTATATGTTTTATCAGAAATCAGAAATATCTGTATTTGTTTATTACAATTTCTTTACTTGGTAAACTGATTTTTTTGATATTGTTTTGAAGAATTAATTTATCCTGAGCATAAAAAAATACTTGATATTAATAGCCGGTAAAGTTATTCATACAAACGACATGATTAGGAGAGGGAAGGTGTGTCTTAGCCTGAATGGGATACGCCCTATACAACTAAAAACTTTACAGGTAACAGGGATAGGATAAAAAGCATGCTGAAATACAGTTTTTACGTATCGTTTGTTATTTTCATTTTCGGACTGATTTACCGAATGGTTCAATGGGTTCGATTTGATCTTGATACGATCAGTGCCGAGCAATCGAAAACCAGGCGGTTTATTGCCTTGTGGGAAAGTCTGTGGAATCATTTGATCAGTGCGCAAGCGTTGATGATGCTCAAGGCATTTGTTTGGGATGGTTTATTTCAAGCAAGTATTGCAAAATCAAGTATGATGCGATGGATTGCTCATATGTCAATATTTTGGGGCTTTATCCTGCTTCTCTTGTTTCATGCACTGGATGATTATGTCTCTGTAAAGCTCTTTTCTGACTATGCTTCCACATTGAATCCCTTTTTATTTCTTAGAAACTTGATGGGGATGCTTGTCCTTTTTGGTATTTTTGTTGCCTTCTATCGCCGTCGTCGTCAATTCATTATAAAACGAGTATCCAGGCGGATGGATTTTGCCGTGTTATGGCTTATTGCTGGTATTATTATCAGCGGTTTTTTACTTGAAGCTGTTCAGATCATATCAGAGAATCAATTTGATTTAATGGTTTCAGATTACATGATTACTGATGATGAAGCAGAGATATCTGCATTGCGGGCTTATTGGGCCAAGCATTATTCGGTTTCTTTTTCACAGCCGGTCCATATAACCGATGCTGAAGTGCTGGAATTGGGGAAAAGTATTCATCAGGATAGTTGTATGTCTTGCCATTCACAACCGCAATCTGCGTTTGTTTCTCATAATCTGTCACAATGCTTAAGACCTGTTGCTGGGATTTTGAATGCCGTGAATGCTGATGCCATTTTATTGATTGTGCATTACATGTTGTGTTTTCTTGGATTGGCCTGGTTACCCTTTGGAAAAATGTTTCATATGATATCCACGCCCATCAATTTTTGTGTCAATGCATCCACTCAGCCGTCTAAAAATCCAACAGCTGCTGCCAATCGCAATATTATTGCATTGGATGCCTGCACGCATTGCGGTACATGTTCTCAATCATGTTCTGTTGAACCCATCAATCGTATTATAGGAAATCCTTGTATTTTGCCATCAGAAAAAATACAGGCTGTTCGACTGATGGCTAGCGGTGCGCACCCGGTGTCACTGGAAAACCTTTTACAAGGCAATGCTGTATGTACATCATGCAATCAATGTTCATTAAATTGTCCATCAGGTATACCGCTTTTGGAAATCTGGCAAATCACAAAAAAAGAACTACACTGCAAAGGATTGTATCGTCCCGAACAAATGATTCATCAACACACTGCGTATGAATGGTCGGCCATATGGAAAGCACAGGAAAAATCGGCATCAGATGTCCAACCTGTAAAATCAATACAATCTTTTATCTCTGACGATCCCTCGACGTATGAAGCCTGTGTTCAATGTTCAGTTTGTACCCAGGTTTGTCCAGTTGTTGCAGCAACATCAACAAGCGGAGACCCAATAGATTTAACCCCCCAGCAAGTGATGAATTTGCTGCGTATTGGATTGAAAGATAACGCCTTAGGAACACAAATGGTTTGGATGTGTGCAACATGTTATATGTGCCAGGAACATTGCCCACAACATATTCCTATCGCTGATATTTTTTATGAACTTCGAAATCTGGCCCATCAGCAATTTATTCATCAGAAAACAGGAGATAAATAACCATGCAATTGAAATACTGTTATTTTCCCGGATGTAAAATATCTGGACAACTTCCGGAGTATGGTGATGCCACCCTCACCATCATGAATGCCTTGAATGTAAAACTCGTTGACATGCCTTTTAATTGCTGTGGATATCCGATTCGTCATCAAAGCATGGAAGCATCTATTTTTTCAGCAGCAAGAAATATTGCTCTGGCAGAAAGCGTTCATCTGGATATCATGACCCCATGTAAATGCTGTTTTGGAAATCTGAAACACAGTCAGCATTTACTTGAAACGGATACGATGTTATTCAAAAGTATCAATGACCGTCTAAAAGAAGAAGACTTATCCTATTCTGGAAAGCTTGAAATCAAGCACTTGTTGACTGTTCTTTATCAGGATGTTGGCCTGGAAAAGATTGAAAAACAAATCACGCATCCCCTTCCCCATAGCCAGAAAGTTGCGGCCAGCTATGGTTGTCATGCACTACGTCCAGCCAGTGTGACCAATTTTGATCACCCCTTTGACCCCACACTATTTGAAAAATTGGTTGAAACCACAGGTGCCCAGACTGTATTTTGGCCCAAACGATCAGAATGTTGCGGGCATCCCATTTCAGAAAAAAATCAATTGTTATCAAAAGCATTGTTAAAAGCCAAAGTTATGGATGCTGTGCAGGCCAATGCAAATATGATTTGCACCGCCTGTACCTATTGCCAAATTCAGTATGACAGTATGGGAAAAGATATGACAGATATTCCAGTCATTACTTTTTCACAATTGTTAGCCGGGGCAATGGGGAAAGTGTGACAAGGATATAAAGCAGGGAATAGTGATCTTTGTCATGCGCTAAATCATCAACAAACGGGATATTTCTTTTGATAGGGGATACACGTTCATATGACTGACGCCCGATGGGCCTGTACATTTTACTGCGGTTGCCTGTGTTTCCGGAGCGCGGGTATATGAAATAGAAATAGCGGCTGCCTGTTCAACGATTTGAGGATCACATCCATATGGGATTAGAACTGTTGGGCCGGCATAGTTGACAATGTTCAAAAGAATATCCTCATTCGGGCGATAATACAGCATCATTTTTTCATTATCGTTTTGTGTTCTGCCCACAATAATTTTACAGGTTTCATTTAATCTGAAATGACGCCCCCACTGCAAAAGATACAAATCTCGGTCATCTCGGTAGGGTCCATTGGTAAACAAATCTTTGAGCCTTATTGAATACTTCTGATCTGTCAATAAGCATCCCCCTGCTGGATTGGGATAATCCGTTATCCCCCACTGCTCTGCCAGTTCAATCTGACGTTTTCTGGATCGTCCGGTAATGTTCATCAATTGACTTCGATCCACCCACCCCTTTTTTTCAGGAATGGTTTCCTCTAAATTTTGTGCGCATAAAGGGCGAAGAATATATCCCTTAAAACCTGAATGTTTTTCAACATAATTTAAGGATGGGCGGGTTTGTGACATGGGACGCTGGCCAAGAATTTCACCGCTGAACAAAAAATGTGCATTGGTTTGAAGTATTTGATTGCCAGCACATTTAAACATCAAAGCATGGCAGTCCATGCAAGGATTCATGTATTTTCCATAGCCCTGACGTGGATATCTAAGCATTTCAAGATATATTGGCGTGATATTTTGAATCAACAGGGGAATACCGGTTTGCTGGGATGCTTTTTTAGCTTTATCTGCATTAAAAAAAGGGGTTTCAAAACAAATCCATTGGACTTGAATTCCCTGATTTCTTAACAGGACACCCGCAAGGATACTATCTAAGCCTCCAGAGCAGAGTCCCAATGCGGTTATCGATTTTCTTGATATGGAATGTAAGTTCATAACTGTCAAATTAAGTTTATGCCATGAATTAAGGATCGTGTCTCTGAAATAAAAATGGGGAGCTTATATCATACCATTAACGCAATTTTTCTTTTTCTGATAAATGATCTAACATGGCTTTCTAACGGTGCCTCGTCATTGATATTTGCCCAGTTACTCTGAACGATGTGATAATTATGATGAACAACAAAAGATCTTGTTTTTTCATTTGTCAAAACAAATTGCATAAGTGGAGAATAGGTAGCATGTGTAATAACAATTTCTCGAATTTCATCTTCTGTTTTGGTTGTTATACTTTTTGAGCATTCAACAATACTCTCAATATTCTCATTCAGCTCATAAATTATGATGATATTCTTTTTAACATCAACTTTATAAAGATCATAATCCTTGTGTGTCATAATCTTTTTCAATTCTGTTTTAACAAGGTCAATTTCTTCATCAAGGATAATTTTTGGCTTTATTTTTCTAAGATACAGGCGACAGCTAATATTTTCATATATTTCATAGCCTTCAGGAATGGCATCAACAAGTTGATCATTTCTACTCTTATCAGGTGAAAAATAATAACGAGGTTCTCCTTTTTTAGTCGTTCCTCTGTAAAGATAGTACGTTTTTTGATTACGAGTTGTGTATGTAATTTTCATTATAGTTAACTTTAGTTCCTTTCATCAATGAGACTGTCTGTGCAATTTTTCAAATACAATTTTAAAAATACATACAAGAATACAACGAAAAAAACAAAATAAATTTTACTGATTTCCCCAATCCTTTAGCCCGCATTCTAAAAAAAAAGGACGATGTTGTAATAGAGCCGTTAAATTACTCATCATCGCCAGCTTTGCCCCAAATATTTTTAATACCAGACATCATCTGAGCATATATTCCCTTTTTTTTCTTTTTTAGATTCATAACATCTTCAGGAACTTCCATGCGTGGTTGATGATAAATTTTATCCCGAAATTTACGTTCAACTTCAGGCTCTTCTTGAATCATGGGAATAAACGTATCGTCAGGAATTTCAAAAACACATGTGTGGGTTTGGGCAATAATTGAAGCTTTTCTGGGTTCTCCTGTCAACAAGGCCAATTCACCAAAAAAATCCCCTGCCCCCAGCCGACCCACCTCAACGTTATTTCCACCAGCCAAATTGATATGAACACTGACAGCCCCCTCGGTGATAATAAAAACGGACGTTCCTGGATCATCCTGCTGAATAATGATTTCACCCGGTTGATATGATTTTCGATGCATTTTTTTGGATAATTTCCGTTTGCTGTCATCAGACAGGGTATGAAATATTTGAATATCATTTAAACATTCTACTGGATCATTTGGATTGTCTTTAATAAACGCCTGATCTCTAAAATTGGGGACATCCCGACGTTGAAAAACGGGTGAAATACCGGCTCTTTTCAGGTGATTCCAAACTCGGTTCCAAACAGCATTCCGGGTTTTAACTTTGCCTGCATAATCTTTTGTAGAAAAGGAAAGAGTATATTCTGCTGACCATTGCGTTAAGCCGCTAAAACTTACTGATGGCGCCGGATGGGTTAAAACATAGGGTGAGGACAATATCGCATCCAATAAAATTTTTTCAACATCTTCTGGCTGCTGTCCCGGATCAATATTGACATGAAACCAGTATCTGAAAATATCATCAGGATAATGAAAATTACGAATGATCGATTCTGACGCCATGCTGTTGGGAATGCTGATAATGCTATTGTCCCGTGTTTGAATTCGAGTGGCTCGCCAGGTAACATCCAGAACACGTCCTTCATCGATATCTGCGATTTTAATCCAATCCCCCATTAAAAAAGGCCGTTCAATATTCAAGGCTATGCCTGAAAAGATATTGGATATATTGATTTGAATGGCAAGTCCAATAATCATTGCCACCACGCCTGATGCTGCCAGAATGCTGGTAATTTTTTGTTCAAAAACATACGCAAACACACCGCATAAGGCCAACATAAAAATAACAAAGGTAAAAAAACCGATTACAATGTCTGGAATATCTCGATCTGTTTTGTCTTCAATGGGTATCCAAATAAATCGTTTGACCGCCAGATCGATAAAAAAGGTTGGTACCATCCACCATAAAACATCAAATGTATACTTGATAATCTTTGCCTGATACGGCTCAATCATATACATCAGTCGTTCAACAGCAAGGGATTCGCATGAAATCAGCGCTGTAATTGCGGCCATGAGTTGAATCAACCAGATAATTCGACAATGCCGTCTGAGCCGTTCTCCACGGTAAAAAATACTGACAAATAGTAAAATGACCAGATTGGAAATCAGCAAATTATCCACAAATTCATAGCGAATCATACTGCGCAGGCTAAATTCATTCTGACGAATGCGAATACCGATATTAAATTGAGAAAATTTAATTTTACCTTCCTGGATTTTCAAATATCGAGGTGCTCCCAAAGATGTCTTTTCCGCAATATTTTGAAACACCCAAAAATCATTAATAGAATATCCGGACGCTGGCGTTAACACTTTTGCTTTTTTTAGTTTTTCAACCATTCGAGAACGACTGTCCAATCGCATCCCAAGGACATCAGCAACATATATCAAATTATTGCGGGTCAGGTCTTTATGGCAAAAACTTACACCAACCAGTCGTTCCTTATATGCATAGGCACCGGGTATAAAATCAGCTTTAAAACGGCCCCGGATATGATACGCCTCATAAGAGATATCGTTTGTATGCTCCTGATCCACAGGTTTTCCAATATCAATATTTTCAGCAGCATTGAGAAACGTAATTGCTTCCGGACGAATTTTGCCTTTGTATCGAAACCACAGATAAAAATCCAGACCATAGGTCATATTTCGCATATCAATATCAAAAATTTTTTTGATCTCGATACCCGTGTATACTGTGTTGATTTTAAACATATATTGATCATCAAACGGGATGATATGTTTTTTTTTAATTTCTGAGGAATAGTCCGGGATTTCAAATATATTAGGAACCACCTGAAATTGTGTAAAGGTTGAAACAATTTTCTGATTTTTATAAATTCCTGTAAAAATTGATTTTTGAGAGTCCCCGTGTTGATTAAAATAGACATATCCAGTAACACCTTCCATGGCATTATGAATGGAATTCAAGGATGTTTGTGTATTTCGAATATGCAGGCGATCCTGAACCAAAGTGCTGGCATCCCCCTTAAATGATTTTTTTTTCATCGCACGAACAAGCAACGATATGGTGTCATAAGCAAATGCTGCGTGCCAGTCTGGTTCTTCATGAAAGGTATTTTCAAATTCATGCTTGAACAATTGTCCCTTTTCATTGAGCATATCAATAATCATGGGGGTTGTGACATACAGGCCATTGGTATAATATCCGGGATTTTCTTTTTCTTTGGGCAGTTGGCTTAATGTATGACGAAAGGATTTTGATGTGAATGAATCTGGCGCAAGAATTGAATTTTCAATATGGTATTTTTTTATTAATTGGAGAAGCTTTGAACCTTCTGCGGCATGAGTGGCCAGAAAAATAATGCCGGCATTTTTCTTTTTTTTGAGCTGGCGGACAATACTGTCAAGGCGTTTGTCCAGGTCTTTTTGATGATTATCAAACTCCCATTGGTATTTTACCCGGATCCCCATTTTTTGAGCGGATTGCTTAAATACTCTGGCCAGATATTTTCCATATTCCATGCTTTCATGAATAATACTGACCTGTGTTCGATTGGGAAAAATATTTTTTGCATACATGGCCAAAAAACGGGTTTGTAATTTATCGTTGACAACCGTTCGAAAATACCAGGGATTATCCTTTGTTACGTTGACATTGGTAGATGTTGGTGTAATGGCCGGAATATTATACTGATTATAGATTTTTCCTGCTCTAATGGAACAGGTGCTGTAATGGTGACCAATGACTGCAACATTTCGATTGAGTCGAACGATGTCACGTGCTTGCTCTTCTGCTTTATCTGGTTTGTTTTCATCATCGTAGATATCAAGCAATACCCGTTTACCATTGATTCCCCCTTGACGGTTGATTTTATCCAGATATAAGTTAATCCCTTTTAAAAAGGATTTACCTGTTGCATGGTCTGCGCCAGATAAAGGCCCCACCATTGCAATATAAATCGTATTGATTTCATCGTGGCGAATCTGAAAAAAAACCAGTGAAATTGCAAAAATACCCAGAATAATGAGGATAATATTATGCTTATATTTTTTCATATGTCTATTCAAAAGCAAGATTTATGCAATCGTGAATATCCAATTGTCAGATATTATTCGTTGGCGTAAAATCAACCCTAAAGTCGAAATCAAATACTTTAACCATTGACATTTTAACAAAAACATTTCATACCGTTTTGAAGCAGTACCTTTCAATGTAACGCTCTTCTCACAACAGACAATTAAACAAGGAGTTTTTATGATAAAAATCAAGATCAAACAAATTATTTGGCTAATGATTACAGGTTCCTTATTCATGACACTGCTGTCATTGGCCCATGCAAATACCCCAAAAATTTTAGTCATCATGAATGATTCTGAACATTCAATTTCATCTGAACATTATGCCCTGCAAGCTTTTTTGGCTGCGTGGTGTGGGGAGGCGGGATATCCTGATGGGCCTTTATCTTTACCGATCAATCCGCCTCAAAGCCTGTCATTTTCAATCAATGGACAGGCTGTTAATATACAAGTGGTTGCTAATAATCAGATATCAATGTCTGATATTACTGCCGATTCAGATATTATCAGTCGTGTCGTCTTAACGCCTGATGCTTTTGAAAAAATGAGTTCCACAACGCCATTACCGATATTTACGCTGGCTGTTGCAACTGTGCCGTTGAATTTTATCCCTTCCTCCTATCTATTGTCGCTGTTACCCAATGATCTTCAAGTTTCATCGGCTGTTTACAGACTGTTGTCTCATGATGGTGTCCATCGCTACGCCATGTTGTACCAACTGGATCAGCGAAACACCCTCCTTTTTTCAAGCCTTGTGACTGAAACAGATAATTTTCAACGCATGGGTGGTGGCGTTCATTTAGATGGTTCACCGAATATTAATGCTGTTCCGACTGAATTGGTCGGTGGTTTTCCAATATATGATCATGTGTCAAATTTATTTGAAACCCAGAAGGGTTTGACAGCATCCATTGTGGGACAAGCATTGCAGACTATTCATACCGATCTTGATGGCATTGTTTTGTTGGGAACAGAAGCCAGTGTTTCGCGTTTGTATACATCTTTTCCAGACCATTCAACCGCATGTTATGGTGTGGGAGAGTTGATGAACGATGCGACACTTCAACTTCCGGTTGATATCCCTGTTCAACTGGTTGTTCCAGCACTGGCACCAAATAGGGATCCACTGAAAACAGCCCATATAAAGACATTCAATACCCCACCACCGTTTCATTTTTCAGCAGACTATGGTTATGATGCTGGATTATTCTTAAAAGCACTGATCGAACAGCAAGTGCTTTCCCAGACAACCCTTGATCGAGATCACATTGCAGACAGGGCAGCATCTTTTGCTATTGAGGGAATTACAGGGGCTATTGGGCCTGGTATACAGGATGTTATGTTCAATACCATACTGCGAGAATGTCTGCCAGATCAAGACTGCCAATGGGTGATCACGCAAAAAACACTAACACTACATTCACGGCATCCCGCTGAATCTGCGAAAAACACGGATACATTGCCTGGAATAAAACGCAGTGCAAAGAAACAAACCGGGCCTAAAATGATTTGTATCTTGCCAGAAAGTCAAACCCATCAAGATGAAATAGATATGGCCCAAAGCATAAAAAAAGGCTTGCAATTGGCAACGACAGATGCCCTGTTTACTGTTGATTTTGTCGATTCTTACGATGATGCCAATCATGTCCGATCTCTATTTTATGGCGATCCTCATTATCAGCTCACTCAGGAAAAAATGGCATCCATTGAACAGGATAATGTTCCAGCGTGGATTATCACTGCGATTTCATCGCTTATAGGGCAAACATTTGAAACCGAGGCTGAACTGCTTGAACAATTGGTATCGTTGATTGGTTCAGATGCAAGCAATATACATGGCGGTATTATCACGTATCATGCCTATGTTGGGGATGGTATTTATGACCTGTCAGACGTACTTGCGATTGTTACGCTTCGGTCCTCAGATACCGAAGCCATTACAATTCTTCCAGAGAAAAGAGATATTCTTATTGTTGGGCCAGCAACCGATTCTGTCTGTAATGTCAGACCCAATATACTGAATTTTTTCCCAAAAGATCAACAGGTTTGCGAAACCCTCGAAGCCCGTTTGTCAAAATTAACCCGAATAAACAGTCGTATGCATCGATATATGACCATTGTCCAGTCTGATCCTTCACACAGTCCATCAACTCAGGGTGTCTTTCACAACCTTATTTCCAATAATAATTTTTTTGAAAGTATCATACGTCAGTATGATGGATGCGATCCTCGTTTATCAGGTGACTGTCATGCGGCGCCCTATCCGCATTGGATAGGTACACTTCCCTTTTATGGTTCAGGCAATGAAATATCGATCATCCGAATATTAGAATCGTTGAACGATAAGACAGACCATCTGATTTACATGGGAAATTCTGGTGCGTTTTCAATGCTTATGACAGCACTGTCTTCAATACCTGATTTACAAAAAAAATTATGGACAGCAACCCCGGGCCTAGATCGTCCATCTATTCCACAAGTGGAATCTATCGATAAAATGCGTTTACAGGTGGTTACGTTCAGTGATCGAAAACAGACTGCTGACACAATCGATTATGCTGAAAATTTTTTCAATGCATTTGGTTATGTTCCCGGTCGGTATGAATATATGGGCTATGATATTGGCCGCTTTCTTGTGACAGTGACACAAAGTCTCCAAAATGAGGATAAAGCACTGTCCCGTGCCAATCTTATCCAATGGGCGCATCAAATGAATACCTCGCACAGTGTTGATGCAGAAACACGCTTGCTGATGCCCAAAGCAGGTCAATGGACGACTCCCTCAAGTCTTGATTATAATGAGGATGGTCAAACCAGTATTACAGACGCGATCTATCTGTTAAAAAAATGTGCGGGATATTAAGGTGGGTGACATGAAGAGTATAGAATCTCGTATCAAGAAAATCCGGCAGACATTAAAAATCTGTTATCCAAACGTTGAAACCCAACTCCATCATACAAATACGTTCGAATTATTAATTGCAACGATTTTATCGGCGCAATGCACGGATCGTCAGGTGAATTCGGTCACCCCTGCTCTTTTCAAGGTGCTGAAAACACCTGAAGACTTTATTCACGTCCCCATAGATAAACTTGAAAAATTGATTCATTCAACCGGTTTTTTTCATAATAAAGCCAAAAATATAAAAAATTGTTGTAAAATGCTTGTGACTGACTATCAAGGACAGGTTCCTGATGAACGTGAAAAGCTCATCCGATTACCAGGAGTGGGAAGAAAAACAGCAAATGTTGTTTTAGGTGCTGCATTTGGGAAACCTGCAATTGTTGTTGATACCCATGTGTCGAGAATCTCTCAACGCCTGGGGATGACATCAAATAAAGATCCTAAAAAAATTGAGTTTGACTTGATGAAATGTCTTCCCGAACAAGATTGGAACGATTTCTCCTTACACCTCATTCATCTCGGAAGACAATATTGCCGGGCATCAAAACCAGACTGTAAAAATTGTCCTCTTGGCCAATGGTGTGAAATGAATCGTCTTGGGCATTAAAAAAATATGACAACTAAAGGAAATTTTGCTATTTATAAGTGTTTAAAAATAATGATTGGCATGATGTTTGTATCTTATATTAAACAAAATTTTGTAAGGATATCCTTGAAGGAGGTATAATGAAAACCATCAGAACACAGATTATTTGTTTAATGGTGCTGGGATTTCTTGTTTGTAATGTTTCGCCAGCTTTTGCGATCACTGAAAATAAACCGAGTGCTGAAGAAATGTTGGTTGATGTTTTTTTAGTTCGTCCCCTGGGGCTTATGACGACTTTATTGGGAACAGGTTTCTTTTTTGTATCACTGCCCTTTAGCCTTATGGGAGGGAATACAGTAGATGTTTTTGGTGAACTTGTTGCCGGACCGGCAACGTTTACATTTCAACGTCCTGTTGGCGAATTGGACTACTGATTCAATGGGCGAACAATCGTGTTCGCCCACTATCATTTTATGATGCTACCTGACGGTCCATTTCTTCAATGGGAACATATCGTCTTTGTTTGGGGCCTAAATAAATCTGGCAAGGACGAATCAATGCTCTTTCAGGATCTTCCTGCCCTTCCTTCCATTGTGCAATCCAACCCGGTAATCGACCGATAGCAAACATGACCGGGAACATATTGGTAGGAATGCCCAGGGAACGAAGCACAAGCCCACTGTAAAAATCAACATTAGGATACAGATTGTAATCAATAAAATAAGGGTCACTGAGCGCCACATCCTCAAGTTTTTTAGCAATATCAAGAAGAGGATCGTGTTTCTTTGTGGCTGTTAACAGGCGGTCACACACAGATTTTATTATTTTGGCGCGAGGATCATAGGTTTTGTAAACCCGATGCCCAAACCCCATCAATCGAAAAGGATCATCTTTATCTTTTGCTCGTTTCACAAACGGGGTAACATCCCCACCATTTTTATTTATTGTTTCAAGCATTTCAATAACAGCTTGATTGGCTCCGCCATGCAATGGCCCCCATAAAGCACAAATACCCGCTGAAATAGCAGAATACAGGTTAACCTTGGCACTTCCGACCAACCGAACAGTGGATGTCGAGCAATTCTGTTCGTGATCTGCATGTAAAATCCAAAAAACGTTCAATGCTTTGACAAAATCTGGGTTTTCAACATACGGCCGAACAGGAGTCGTGAACATCATGTGTAAAAAATTTGAACAGTACGTTAAATCCGGTCTTGAGTACTCGACTTTATGTCCTCTTGATATTTTATAGGACATGGCGGCCATTGTTCTGACTTTAGATAACAAACGGGTGACAGTAATATTAATTCGTTCTTCACGCGATTCCCCTAAATAGGGATAAAAGCTGTTCAATGCGTTCACCATCGATGATAAAATCCCCATTGGATGGGATCTTTCTGGAAAATTTTGATAAAAGATTTGCATATCTTCATGAAGCAGCGAATGCTCTGTCAACAGTGACGAAAACGCTTTAAGCTCTGTTTCTGTGGGGAGAGTCCCGTTGATCAGCAGGTAAGCTGTTTCAACAAAGGTTGAATTCTCTGCTAATTGTTCAACCGGAATTCCGCGATATCTTAAAATTCCTTTTTCCCCATCCATAAAAGTGATTGCACTTTTACAACTGCCTGTATTGGCAAAACCTGGATCGACGGTTATGTATCCCAGTTCTTTGCATATTTTAGAAATGTCGATGGCTTTCTCATTTTCTGTTCCTATAATAATAGGCAGCTCAATTTTTTTATCGCCAGCAATCAACGTTGCACAAGATCCCATATATTCCTCCTTGATTTTTTTATATATGAAGATTACAACAGTCGGCTTAAAAGTCAAGAGGATTTACGTTTTAGTCCTTTTGTTTGACTTTTTTTTCAGGATTTTTTATTCCATAATAAACATATTCATTGACGAAGATTCAATGAATGACGTATCATGAAAAAATAATCATAATGTCCTTGATGAAAAGTTCATGCTTTCGTACAAGGATATTGTTTCTGATGGAGGTTTTTAATATGACACAGGACTTTAGATCTCATCCCTCAACATTCAGACAACGCGAATTCTGGCTGGATCATGAATCGCCTGGAACGCGGCGTAAGATTACGATGATGTTATGTCTAATACTTTGTTTATCGATGCTTTTAATTTTAAGCCTGATTTTTTCAAAAAATAACACAGAATATGCAACCATTGATCAGGTTAAGAAAATGGAAGCTCACTTGTATCAACTTGAAGAGCGATTGGTGTGGACAGATGAAAAAATAGACACCATACAAACTGCAGCCGAGTCTTTACCGATAAGGTCAGTCAGCGAAGATCCTGACAGTGAATCAGAGTCATTGGAACATGATTCTTTGGAAGCAGATCCATTCGAATCAGATGTTCTGAAAGAATCCTCGGATGAAACAATAAAGCCACCGGCTGAAGTTACAGAACAGCCTGTAACATCTAAACAGCCACCCCTTACAGCAGTCACCCCTGACGCAGCGGTCAAGCTTGAACCAAAAGTATTGCCGGTTATTCATCCTAAAATTAAAAAGAAAAAAATCAATCGACGGGATTTTGGTATTATTTATAAATATCATAAGGTTAGAGATGGTGAAACCCTCTACAGAATTGGATTGAAATATAATGTCCCGGTTTCTGAAATTAGACGACTCAATCATCTTGCGCCAAATGACTCTATTCATCCGGGCCAGCGGTTATTGGTCAGTCAGGGTGAGCGCTAATTTGAAAGAGAACTCAGGCGTTGTTGTTTTGTGAAATAGCAAAGCCTGAGTTATGGTTCTGCTTTTTCTGTATCTATTTCTGGCAATTTTGGGGACATTGTTTTAGAAAAACGATTGATTGTGTTTTGAAATTGTTTTCCGATTCCCTCCATAAAACCTTTATATTTATCTTCTCTCAGAACAGGGACGGACAGTATCGGCTCCTCATGTCATATTTATCCATTCTTCCAGTGCCTCTGAGCCTGTTTCATATCACTGTTTCTTTTTTTCTTGACGAAACATTCAATATCTAATAAATAAGATTTAATCTCTTTAACAAAACTTAATTAAATGAATCAGGTTCATAATCATGGGAATCAAAGAAAGAAAAGAACGAGAAAAAGAACGCCGCCGCCAGCAAATCATGGTTGCTGCCAAGCGTGTTTTTTCAGATAAAGGTTTTAGCCGAGCGACAATGGAAGATATTGCCAAGGAAGCTGAGCTAAGTGCTGGAACGATATACCTATATTTTAAAAACAAAGATGAACTATGCGCATCGCTGACGTTACGAATTTTGCAGTATCTTCAAATGCGCGTTGAACATGTGTATAATGAAAAAGATCTCAACATTGAGGGAAAAGTCGAGACATTAAAAGAAGCCTTGTACGATGTCTACGAGTTTGACCCATTGATCCTCAGAAACATGTTTCATCTTCATTCCAGTGAAACGTTTAAAAATCTATCTTCAGAGCTGCTTGAGGAAATCAACCGCCTGTCCAGAAAATCCATTCGGACCATTGGTCTCATATTCAAGGACTCTCTTAAAGATGGCCTTTTTGAAAATCGAAATGCAATGGAAATTGCCTATGTTGTTTGGGCTGTTTTTTCAGGACTTGCGCTGTGGGAAGAAAGCCGGCAAACCTTTGCTTATGAGGGAAACTTGAAAGAGACACTGGAGTTGGCTTTTGAAATTATTCGAAGGGGCTTGTTTAATTATGCCATAGACGCATCCTCCTCACCCTCTGATGATGCGGATGACAATTCAGAAGATGAATGATAGCCGCTAACAGATTCGCGGTAACTGATCCCCAACGTGCATATCTAATAATCGTTTCCCACCGATGGGCGTTTTAACATAAACGATTGATTGTTTCTTTGAAACAACTTTGCCAATCACAACAGCATCCTGTGATAGAGAATGTTGACTAAAAACGCTCATCACTTTTTCCACAGAGGATTCCGGTACAAAGGCAATTAACTTGCCCTCATTGGCAACACTGAATGGATCAATCCCTAGCAAATCACAGCAAGCAGCAATTTGGGGTTTAACAGGAATCGCAGATTCCTGAATTTCAATTTCAACCGCCGATTGTTTGGCAATTTCATTTAGAACAGCTGTCAATCCTCCACGCGTGGGATCTCTCAATACATGAATATCTTTACAATACTTGATTAATTGAGCAACCAGTCCATTCAATGGGGCAGTATCAGAGTGTATGTCCCCTTCAATCATGAGTTTCTCTCTTTGGGTTAGAATCGTGATTCCATGATCAGCAATGGTTCCACTCACGATGATATGATCCCCAATACAAGCACGACTGGCAGAAATATTTATATCCAGATCAATGGTTCCAATACCTGAGGTATTGATGATAATACCATCGAGCATACCGCTGGGCATGACTTTGGTATCACCGGTAACAATCTGAACATCGGCAGTTTTTGCTGCCTGTTGGATGCTTTGAACAATTGTCCTGAGAGAATCAAAAGAAAACCCTTCTTCAATGACCATTCCAATACTTAAATATAAAGGTTTTGCACCGCTCATTGCAATATCATTAACAGTGCCGTTGACCGCCAAATCGCCGATATTACCCCCTGGAAAAAATATGGGGTCAACGACAAAGGTATCTGTTGAAAAAGCAATACGAGTTTTCCCAATAGTCAATTGTGCACAATCATCCATTTGATTGAGAATGGGATTATCAAAGGCTGGTAAAAAAAAATCGGTGATCAATTGATGTCCGGCTGTGCCACCACTTCCATGATCCAGTTCAATGATTTTAGGGGACATGTTTTATCTTTTCTTTCGGGTTTAATGTCCCAGCATTGATTTTTTTAGATATTTGTCAGCAGGCTTATCGCATAACCATATTCCAAACAGCGCTTTTTTAAACGCCAGCCCTTTAATGATTCCTTTTGGTGATCCATTTTTGAATGCTTTGAGCCCTTGATCTGGAAGGTAAACAAGATCATAGATATCGCCAACTCTTGGAAAT
>PEAL01000339.1 GCA_002753725.1 Deltaproteobacteria bacterium | reverse complement strand
ATTCCCCCCTTATCTGACCTTTCACAATTATCGAAAAATCTGGGTCAGAGGCATTTTAATATTGATTGCAACATCGTTATTGCCATTGTTTGTCATGACAGGTATTTATTATCAGCTCATTGAAAAATCCATCGACAATGCCTTGATTTTAAGAACCGAACGTGTTGCATCCAACACTCGTAGAGCGTTGACATTTTTCTTTGAGGAACGACTTGCAGCACTAAAATTTACGGTGAATGAACGAGATTATAAAGAATTGATTGATCCCTTGCGGCTGTCTGAAATACTTAAAAATTTAAAACTGGGCTTTGGCGGATTGACAGATTTAAGTGTTATTGATCACAAAGGAACACAGGTCACTTATGCCGGCCCATACAATCTTGAAGGCAAAGATTACAGTCAGCAGCCCTGGTTTCTTGAATGCCAGAAAAAAAATGCCTATGTCAGTGAAGTCTTTTCAGGCTACAGGGGCGTTCCTCACATTGTTGTGGCTGTCAAATACACGCGTGCAGATGGACATTTTTTTATTATCAGAGCAACACTGGAAACTGACCGGCTGTTCAATACGGTTATCTCTTATAAATCCGGTGAATATGCAGATGTTTTTATGATCAACCATGAGGGCGTTATTCAAAGTCCGTCAAAATATTACGAAAAGAAAACACGGCGCATCAATATAGAAGTACCGCAATATTCTTCCCGAACCAAAGCATTTATAACAAAAGATCGCAATGGCATTCCGGTGATTGTCAGTTATGCATTCATCAATACCACAATAACCCCCACACCCTTTATCCTGGTTGTGGTTAAAGAAAAAGCCGGTGTCAGTGTCATGAAAATATGGCTGGGATTAAAAACAAATTTTAACTTATTTTTAGGCATCAGTGGTATTGTTATTGTGCTAATCATGACTCTGACCGCCACATCACTGATCAATAAAATATACTTTGCCGATCGTTCAAAAGCTGAAGCCATGTTATCTGCTGAACAACGAGGACAACTGGCATCCATTGGACAACTGGCAGCAGGTGTGGCACACGAGATCAACAACCCCCTGGCACTGATTAACGAAACAGCCGGCTATATTAAAGACTTATTTGTCATTAAGTCGCAATATCAGGAAGACCCTGAACTTATTGAACAAATTGATGCCATCTTGGATGCTGTTGAACGCTGCGGGACAATCACACGCCAACTACTTGGATTTGCAAGAAAAGTAGATATAGAGGCCCATTCACTCAATTTAAAAGTCATCGTGTCGGATATTCTGAACTTTTATCGAAAAGAAGCTGAATACCGTAACATATCAATTCAAATTGATGTTGAAGAGGGAACACCAGACATTGTAACTGACCAAAGAAAACTTCAGCAAATTCTTTTAAATCTGATCAATAATGCTTTTCAAGCCACCAATGATGGCGGTTCTCTGAAAATTCAAATTGGAAAAATTGCTGAGGATATGGTTCGTCTGTCCATTGAAGATACAGGATGTGGTATTGCTGAAGATCAGCTCAACAAAATATTTGAGCCCTTTTTTACAACCAAAAAAGAGGGAAAAGGAACGGGGCTGGGGCTGTCAATTACTTTTGGACTGATCAAAAAACTTCGTGGAAATATTTCGGTAAATAGCAAAGCGGGTGAAGGCACAACCTTTGTGATTACCCTCCCCGTTCAACTCAATAAGGAAAAATTAGCATGAAAATTCTATTGGTAGATGATGAAAAAAAGTTTGCATCCATGTTGGCCAAACGTCTTGAACTTAGAGGCATAGAGGTTGATTATTTTTTTGATGCCAATTCGGCTATCCAGAGAGTTGAAAACGGAAACAGTTATGATATCGCTGTGTTAGATGTCAAAATGCCCGGTATGGGGGGAATTGAACTTAGACGAAAACTCTGTCGCATGGCCCCACAAATGAAATTTATTTTTTTAACCGGTCATGGGTCCAGTATTGATTATAAAACAGGTGTTAATGAAGCGTCTTTTTATCTCCCTAAACCATTAAAAATTAATGATTTAATTGAAACACTTTATGTGGTCGCTCCGGAAGTTCCACAAAAATAAATGATATTAACCCCAAAATTGCGATCAGCCTGTTCAACATTCTATATATATGGTATGTTGCACAGGCTGATTGCAATTGATAAGATGTTGTTACAAAACTTTTTTACAGGAAGGTACACATGAAAAAATCAACAGATCTTTTAAAATATGAAAGCCTGGCATTTTTTGGGAAAGTCAATGCTTCCATTTCCCATGAATTAAAAAATATTATGGCAATCATATCTGAAACCGCTGGACTGCTGAGTGATATGGCTGATATGGCATCAACAGAAAATCCGGTTTCTCCGGAATCCCTTAAATCATACACCGGAAGTGTTATCGAGGAAATTCAACGGGGGTTTAACACCATTCGTCAGATGAATCGCTTTTCCCATAGTGTGGATACGCCCATTACCGAGGTCAATCTGATTGAAATGATCGATCTTGTCATTCAGCTGACCGGATATCTCAGCTTTGCGGGCAAAGCGCATGTACATAATTGTGGTGACAGCAAGCCTTTTGTAAAAACCTGTCCATTTTTACTCCAGGCAGTTATCTATCAGGCCCTTGTCAATCAATTTAAAAATGGCGGACCAGGTATGGAAACAACTGTTTCTGTTTGTTCTCAAGATCAGTCGATCTGGCGGGTTATCTTTTCTGATATTGAACAGGATAGTGCGCATGTGTTTCCTGATGATAACACAAAAGATATGGCTGAAGCCATTGGCGTAAAAATTATTTGCACTGCCAACCGTTTGGAACTGGATATTCCGAGTTCCATTGAAACAGTCAGTTAAAACAATTTTTTAGACAGGGAGGAATCATGCCTGTAGAAAATACAATTAGAATTCTTTTGGTTGATGATGAAGAGAAGTTCTTAAAAACAGTATCAGAACGTCTGTCCATCAAAGGGTTTAACGTAATGACCGCTACAAACAGTGATGATGCAATCACAGCCGCAAAAAAAGAAAAATTCGATGTTGCGATTTTAGACCTTCAAATGCCTGGAACCAGTGGTTCAGAACTGTTAAAGATATTAAAAACCAATCATAAATTCATAGAAATTATCATGTTGACTGGCCATGCATCACTGGATTCGGCTGTGGAATGTACAAAATCAGGCGCATTTGGTTACCTGGAAAAGCCTTATGATTTTGATAAGCTTCTGACAACGCTTAAAGGCGCATATGAAGCCCGATTGAAAAAGAAATACGAACATAATCAGAAACGCACTGAAGACATTCAAAAATTGTCTTTGAATTCATCCTCTCCGCTAAGTTTTCTCGAAGCATTAGCGCGACTGGATGATGGTGAAAAATAAACAGGAAAAACCGACATATCTTGATGGTTCAGAAATAATAAAAGCACAACGCTATCTATTGTGGTTGCCAAATAAATTCTATTGATTAAAACAAGTTGACTAATTTCTAAATATTATATATAGTTTGATTTATCTAAAAAAAATAGTCGATTGTCTTAAACCGTTTACCGCAGCCAAGTATTTTTCTAAAAATCTATACAGATTTTTTCCATTGAAACCGCAGTTAATTGTAGGGTGCATAAAAAATGATCCGTCCAACACAAATCATTTTGTTAATCTTGCTTTTATTCCCATGTCATGCTTTTTCATCGCAGTCTCCATCCGATTATCAAATCCCATCCTCTTATCAACCTGTTGGATCAGGAGCCCGTGCTATAGGGATGGGGGGCGCTTTTATCGGTATCGCTGATGATGCCACAGCAGCCTCCTGGAATCCTGGTGGTCTGGTTCAGTTGGAAAAATCTGAGGTATCCATTGTTGGAGCGTTTCTTCGACGCAAAGAAGATTTTTCTTTTGAAAGATCAGACTTTTTTTCAGCGTCTCAATCCATTAATTTTGACAGTTTGAATTATTTTAGCTTGGCTTATTGTTTTTCATTTTTGCAACGAAATATGGTTGTTTCTTTAAATTATCAAAATTTATATGATTTTAATCGTGAATGGCATTTTCCCATCCCCTTTATTTCTGAGACACCCGGTCTGAATGTGGATATGAATGTAGACTTTGTTTCCCAAGGTAAACTGTCTGCCCTTGGTCTGGCTTATAGTGTTGAACTTCATCCAAAATTCTCTTTTGGAATCACGTTTAATTACTGGGAAGACGATTTTTATCAAAACGCATGGGAGACAACAACGGTTTCAAAGACCATTGCTAAAACAGCAAGCATGACAGATGCAACAGTGATAGAATCAAGATATAGATATCGTATGGATAATGGTTTTAATACCAATATTGGTTTTTTATGGAATATCACGCCCTCTTTATCTTTGGGAGGTGTTTACAAGGCAAGATTTACAGCAGATTTATCTCAAAAATCTTCAACTCAAACGATCCATACCACACTCTTTCATGATAATCCTGCTATGAATAGTGACACAACTTCTCTAAAAATTGATGAACAACACAATGAATTAAAATTGCCAATGTCCTATGGAATGGGGCTGGCATGGAAAATAACGAGCCTTTTGACCGTGTCGATGGATATTTACCGAACAGAATGGGATGAGTTTGTTATCAAAACACAGCAGGGTGAATTTTCTCCACTATTTAGCTTACCATCTGATGATACGTTTACGATTCCATCGAGCATTCCAACAATAAAACCAACACACCAGGTTCGTATAGGAACAGAATATTTAACAGTGAATAAAAAATATCAACTGATTGTTCCCTTTCGAGCGGGTTTCTTTTATGATCCTGTTCCTGGAAAAGGGGCTCCAGACAAAGCCTGGGGATTCAGCCTGGGTAGTGGATTTTCCAAATCCCCTTATAATTTCGATATTGCCTTTCAATATCGCCAGGGGAATAATCTTGGCGAAGACTTCACCATCGGTGATATAAATTCCTTTGATATTAACGAATCCATTCTTTATACATCTTTTATCTATCATTTCTAAGGAATGCTCGAACAATAAGGGCGAACCTGACCATGCGTCAACGTTAAACCATGAATGAGATATAATTTAAAATGGTACTATTTCATTGCCAACAATGCGGTGATTGCTGTAAAGGATATGGTGGCACTTATGTTACTGATGCTGACATTCAGAAAATATCCCATTACAAACATGTGCCTCTTGAACAGTTCATAGAGAAATACTGTGTGAAGTCAGGAACAAAGTATGTGCTGGCACAGGCAGAAAACGGGTACTGCATTTTTTTTGATAATAAGTTATGCACGATTCATCCGGTCAAACCCCGCATGTGCCGTTCCTGGCCATACATTGAAAGTGTATTGGTTGACCCTGGCAACTGGGCAATCATGGGGTCCTGTTGCCCGGGAATTAATACCCATGCACCCCTTGAACGTGTCACACAAACCATCAAACAAGAAATGGCAAAAAATCAATGAGAATAGGCGTTTTTGACTCAGGCCTTGGTGGACTGACCGTTGCCCGAGCAATTGTCGATCATTTACCGGAGATCGATATGGTATATTTTGGCGATACTGCCCGAACCCCTTATGGCAGTAAAAGCCGCGAGACAGTCATTCGGTATGCTTGCGAAAACACCGATTTTTTAATTCAAAAAGGGGCACAACTGATTGTCATGGCCTGCAACACAGCGGCAAGCGTTGCAACAGATGTTCTCAGAAAAAAGTTCGATTTACCCATTTTTGAGGTGATTACACCGGCAGCATCCCTGGTTTCATCCATGAAAAACATATGGCAGCCGTTGGA
>PEAL01000338.1 GCA_002753725.1 Deltaproteobacteria bacterium | reverse complement strand
ATTTTAGATTGGAGTCCCAAAGCTTTAGCTTTGGGAGTTACAGAAAAACAACGCATTGAAAATCTAAGGAACTCCCAAAGCTAAAGCTTTAGGACTCCACTATTCATCGAATTAAGTTAAGGATCGTGTCTCCGAAATTAAAATGGGGAACTTATTTTTCGAGCATTCCTAACTTTCCCATTTGATGTCCCTTGGGTGGGGTTCCAAAGCTTTAGCTTTGGGACTCCACCCAAGGGAGCGTTATGAATCAGTTAACGCCGATTATTGAATACTATATTCTGTCCGCTCAATCAGTTCGATCTGCTGATCCTGATTTAACGTAACAAAGTATGCATTATATCCGGAAATTCTCACAAGTAAGTGTCTGTAATTGTCAGGGTTGGCAAATGCATCTTTCAAGGTTTCGGATGACACAACGTTAAACTGCATTTGCATCCCTCCAAGTTTGCAATATGTCTTGACATAATGACTCATATGCTCAACCGTTTGTTTGCGAGTGTGGGCCACAGAGGGGGTCAGTTTGACATTGAATGCAATATTGTTGTCCATATTTTTGGGGTTTAATTTAGCGACATCAGAAATATTGTTTAGATAATTTTTTGATGCAAAGGGGCCGGGGGTGAGTCCCGGGGTAAATGCTTTTCGTGAGCATCGGCCTGATGGCAACGCACCTGAAAGATTTCCATATGCCGTGTGCTGAGACATGGACCAAAACCCACAGGTATAAGGCCCCCCGCGATAGTTGGTATGGGATGACCAGATTCTATGAATTCGTTCTGTCACCCTGTTACACATTTCCAATGCTTCAGGATGACCTGAACCAAAAAAGTTGACATGATTTCGAATAAAAACTCTGAGTTTTTCATGGCCTTGATAATTTGCGTCAATGGCCTGTTTTAATGTTTTAAAGTCTACTTTTTTTTCATCATAAACAAGCTTTTTAATCACAAGTAAACTATCGACAACATCAGCCAGTCCAATGTTGGAACTTCCCGAGGAATTATATTCAGCGCCGCCGTGGGTAACATCCATTGCTTTTTTGATAGCTCCATCTATCATGGTGCTTAAAAAGGGTGTGGGACGAATATATTGATGGGCTTTTCCGAGAAAATTGTTCAATTGGATACTTTGTTCAATTAAATATTCTTGCTGAATCAAATAAGCATTAAAAAAATCATCAAAGCAGATAAAATCATCGGTCTCAATTTTTCCGGTTTCAGGGCCGACCTGTAACGCCATCAATGGATGATATCCATTGTTCAAAGCCATTTCAAAGCCAGCAACCAGATTCATCAATATACAACCGGTATGGCCCATATGACGGCCGGAAAGGGTTGGTTCCACACAACCTGTTGCAGACCAATCGTTGACATGCGCTGTTGGGTACGCATGGGGTTCAAGTGCTTTGAATACCGCAATGTCATTGTGTATGGATGGGGTTGCGCCAGTTGTAAGGTTGACATCACACAGACGTTGAATGTAGGTATCACTGTTTTTTTCAATATGAACTCTGGCATTGATATTGGGATCACGGATACCCAGCATTTCTGTAACTTTTAAAATAATATAGGTCATATCGTTGACAGCATCTTCACCCTCAGGGGTAACGCCACCCAGTGTAATGGCCTGATTGGATGACGACCCGCCAAAAAGATAGTTTCCAATATCCGGGATGAGAGGCAGATGATCGGTCATCCGCATGAAAAAATCAGAGATTAACGCGATGGTTTCCCGCACATAGGCGGTTCTTTCTTCTGTGCCTGTCAAGGCGTTCATGTCTGCTTCAAAAAAAGGCTGTAACCATTGATCCAGGCGGCCCAGCGAATGACCCGTGTTTGTGTTTTCCATGTGTTGCGCAATCCATAATATCCAATATGAACAGACGGCTTCATACACTGTTTGAGCAGGATTGGATGGTACCCGCTCACAGGCATTTGCCATACGTTCCAGTTCTTTTTTTCGTTCTGGGTCATTGGTTTTAGCTGCTTGATTTTTGGCTTCAATGGAGAGATTTTTGGCGTATGCATTAACGCCTTCAAGGGTTAAAATCATTGCATTTAGCGTGTTTTGTTTTTCATCGGTCATATCTGGCTGGTTCATTCGCAATTGAATTCGGGATATCATGGTTAACGTTCCTGAGGTTAGCATTACTGGAAAATCAGGAATGGTATGGGACAGTCCAACAGATTTCCAGCAAAAGTACGCTACCCATCGTTCTTCAATGGTTGTTGCATCCAGAGGACCATAATGTTGTCGAACATATTCACGAAAATTACGATGGATCCAAAATGAAAAAATGTTGTGTAGTGCTTTTCGGGTATCATCGGAAACTCTGTATGGATTGAGCATTCGCTTTTCTGAAATGAGCAATTCTGCCCAAAATGCCACGCCCTGAGCATCCGGGTAGATCACAACACCGGTTGGTAAAACGCCTGTTGTGGTTCCAGGGAGCAAAGCATCGGCGGCAATGAGCGGTTTTTTGTTTTCCATCAAATATTTAAATGCATAGCTCTGTCTAAGTACCGGATGCCAGGGTTTTTGATGGGTATCTGTTTCAAAACCATTTTTAAGATACCATTCTGTCAATAATTGAGGACGTTCTGCACAGACTTCAGGGATGGCGGTATGATGGGTATCAAGCATTTTTTTCAAACGCGGAAAATCATCACAGGTGTAGGATGCAAGATAAGGTTCACTTAAATATCGAACATTGGGATCATGATCAGATGTGGCGGTTAGTTGCTGAACTATTGGTTTGCATGAAGACCGTGCAGGAACCTTTGTCATTTTTTGTAAATAGGACTGACAAAATTTTTTATCTTCATCTTTGGCTTTTTCAAGGGCGTTGATTTGAAATCGATGGAGAAGCACAGACAAATAATAATTAAACAGTTCCAGATAAGCAAGATTCCCTTGCGCCACCAACTGATTGCGAAGCATCATAATCAGAACTTCATTGGGCGGCAAGGTCAGCATATCTTTTAAGACGTTTCTATCTTTTGCACTGAGGATAACATCTGCATCTGAAGGAATAACCGTTTTAACAGATATGTGACCCTCATTAAAAATTATCGCTTGATGAACCGAACCATCATGCGTTTTTATACCCACAGAAAAGTTGATCCATTCTCCTTTGTCATTTTTCATATATGCACGATAGACCGGAACATAATTAAAACAAAAAGCAAAGACTGAAAGCAATGCATGAGTGGTAAGATTTACGAATTGATTGATAAATACATCCATCGTTTCCTCCTTTTATTGGTAATGTATGATAAATACACTACATTTAACTATATCCAGTATAACAAAATTAAAAATTATGCAACCTTCTGCATTGGTAAAATACCTGGAACAGATAGCATCTAAATCTAAGCATTCTTGAAAAATTAATCCTGGTCGATAATAATATTTATTCAACCTAAAATGGTTATCGCCATTTTAAACATGGCCCACGTAATTTTTAAGTGAAAGATGTTTTTATTTTATCGTTTTTATCAAAAATTTTTCATTTTAATGAAAGGAGAATACAATGATATTTGAAATGTATAAAAAATTATTGAAACGAAAGACTTTCATCATTCTATTGATTGTTTTCCAATGGCTGGGCATCATACAGCCAATGTACTGTCAGACAATTTCTAACAAAAACGTTATCAAGTCACTACAAACCTTAGATATTGAAAAAGGACAAGTATTGGTTATAGCTGTTTATTTAGATGATTCCAACCCTGCGGAAGAAATTAAAAACATGAACATCACTATTTCTTTTAACGAAGATATATTGGATGCTGTCGGTGTTCAGGTTCACAACGGCATGCTTTCTGAGTATTCCTTTTATGATATTCTTCAAATGGATGGCAAAGCCATTGTACGCATTAATGGCCAAGGGCAAAACATGCAAAAAGGTTCGGTGGTCGAATTCCTTTTCAATACCATTAACAAAGGAACGACAAGTGTGAGTATTGATACATTAACTTGCAATGATTTTAATATTTCCGGTGGTTTTCTGGTAGATGATGAATTTTTTCAAAGCATTTATGTCAAGGTCATCGAATCCGATGTTTTCCATATTTCTCCCATTGATGATCAGATTTTTCTTGAGGATCAACCGGTTGACCCCATTCAGTTTACAATCTATGTGCCCGGTGGGTATACATCTGGTTTTATTGCATTTTCTGCAATTTCGTCCAATACTCAGCTGATTCCTCAACGAAATATGCAAATCAACGGTTTTGGGACAGATCGTTATTTATTGATTATTCCTGCTGTAAACGAATGTGGTGTGGCAGATATTTCGATCAGTGCCATATATGGCATGCAGCAGGATACATGCACTTTTTCAATTGAACTCTTACCGGTCAATGATTCGCCAGATTTTAATATTCCATCCTCCATAGAACTGCCAGAAACTTCCGGTCCTCAATTGTTTACAAGCTGGGCAAAAGAAATATCAGCCGGACCACTCAATGAATCAGATCAAGCCTTGGAGTTTATCGTGTCAGTCGATCAACCGGGGTTGTTTTATTCACTTCCGGAAATAAACCCTGCGACTGGCGATTTAACGTTTTTTCCGGTTGACAATATGAATGGAAACGCCATAATATCAATATATTTGAAAGATGATGCTGGCACTGAAAACAATGGCCGAAATATCAGCGACCCCAAAACAGTTGCCCTGACAATTATGCCCTTTGCACCCCCTCTGTCAGACAACCCTGTTGAACGGTTAGCATGGATTACATCCAATCAACCCATTTCACCGCAAAAGGTGACATCCTTTATTCGAATCATGACCTGTGATGAAAATGGTGATGCTGTCGTCATGGAGTCTGATGTTCAAATATGGCTCAGCACAGAAGGCTCTGAATCGGGTTGGTTTTATGTCAAAAGCTCAGAATGGTCCTGGCAACAATCCAATGCATTGATTGTTATCCCATCCGGTGAATATTCTGCATTGTTTAAATACCGAAACGCTCAAGCTGGCAACTGGCTCATTACAGCATCGGAAATTCCCAGCCGCGGATGGATAGATACAGAACTATCCATCCGCGTTATATCCGAGTATCCTGATATTCCCGGTGATATCAATAGAGATGGCTTTATTGATCTTTCTGATATCATTCTTGCCTTACGAATTATTTCAGGCTTTGACGTAGACATGACAGTTGATGCATCACTGGCGGATATTTCAGGAAACAACGCAATTGATCTTACAGAAATCATTTTTGTAATCAAAAAATTATCTGTGGCGTCCCAAAATTTTAGATTTGGGAGCCAAAGAGAAACGACGAATTGATAAAAAACAGTAGCGCCCAAATCTAAAGATTTGGTCATGAATTGATCATTACACCGCTCAAAATCAATATGGTCAATCTGTTATTACAATTACAGCATCCAATCCTGAAGGCTTGACAGATGAAACGCTTTTTTATCTGACTGTCGTTCCTGAGAATGATGCTCCCATATTGGCGCAGGGCACATCACTGACAATTGCATCAATTGACGAAGATACGACTGATTATAATGGAATCAGCATACAGTCCCTTATTTCAAATCTGGATATTTCAGATATTGATTCTCTTTCAAAACAGGGCATTGCTGTTTACTCAGTTGATGATACCTTTGGCGGATGGCAATATTCATTAAATGCTGGTAAAACATGGTCTCACTTTCATGCCATTCCCAATTCATTTTTTGATATGTCACGAATGTCCAGGTTATTGGATGCATCAGAGAATCATCGCATTCGATTTATTCCTGATGCGAATTGCTCTGGTATTACAAATT
>PEAL01000337.1 GCA_002753725.1 Deltaproteobacteria bacterium | reverse complement strand
TGCTACACCTTTTGGGATATCATTCTCACAACAGATAAAGGTATTGACGAAATTAAAGATATCTTTCTGCTCATTGATCAGCAAAGTGAATTTAATATTAATGTTATTGATGAGGGGGAACTTGATGAAAAAAATGGATATAAAAAACTGGGTGAAATTTTAACCGAGCGTCGTGATGTTTCAAAAGAAGAGTTGGACAATGTGTTAAACAGTCAAAAACGTATTGGCCAATTGTTGCTCGATAACAAAATGGTGGATCAAGGGATTGTAGAATCCGCTCTTGCAGAACAAAAGCATGTTAAAGAACAACGTCAACAACGTTCTGAATCCGTGGCAATGAGCAGTATAAGGGTTGCTGCCGATAAGCTGGATCGTCTGGTGGATCTGGTTGGAGAACTTGTTACGGTTCAGGCAAGACTTACACAGGAAGCAACCTCTCAGAAGAAAGCTGAGCTGGTCTCTATTTCAGAAGAAGTGGAACGGCTGACATCAGAACTTCGAGACAACACCATGAGTATTCGAATGCTTCCCATTGGAACAACATTCAATAAATTCAGACGACTGGTTCGAGATCTGTCCAACGACCTGGGAAAAGTGGTCGTGATGAATACCGATGGCGGCGACACAGAGCTTGACAAAACAGTGATTGAGCAACTGAACGATCCCCTGGTTCATATTATTCGCAACTCCATTGATCATGGCATAGAATCTCCGGATGAGCGTCGGCAAAACGGAAAACCAGAACAGGGAACGATTCAACTGTCAGCCATTCATTCTGGTTCCAACGTGTTGATCAACATTAAAGATGATGGTGCCGGCCTGGATGTGGACAAAATCCGAAAAAAAGCCATTGAACGAAATTTGATGCATCCTGATGAAGAAAAATCTGAAAAAGAAATTTTTCTAATGATTTTTGAGCCTGGGTTTTCCACTGCTGACAAAGTATCAGGTGTTTCCGGAAGAGGCGTTGGAATGGATGTTGTAAAACGCTGCATTGAAGCACTTCGGGGAACCATCCAGGTTCATAGTGATCCGGGTGTCAGTACCACCATCACACTCAAATTACCCTTGACCCTTGCCATTATTGAAGGCTTGCTTGTCAAAATTGGTGAAGGCTTGTTTGTGGTTCCCCTTTTAGCCATTGAAGAATGTGTGGAATTACCCCCCCAAACCCTCTCACGTGTAAAAAAACAAAACATGATGAACCTCAGGGATGAAATTGTTCCCTTTTTAAATCTTCGGGAACTCTTCCTGATCAAAGGCGATCCGCCACCCATCGAACAAATTGTCATCACCGAAGCAAAAGGGGAGCATGTGGCTTTTGGTGTGGATCATGTTGTGGGACAAATTCAGACAGTTATCAAAACATTGGGGAAGATGTACAAAGATATTGAAGGCATTTCCGGTGCAACCATTTTAGGCGATGGTACTGTTGCGCTTATTTTGGATGTTGTTCAACTCGTTCAAACTGCGGAAAGATTGGATATTGAACGATTGAACTGATCATTTTTAGAGCTGTCCTATGCATATGTGTTATCCATCATAAACAATTAGGAGTTATGTCTATGAAAAAAACAGAAATTGAAGAAACCTCCCAATACTTGACATTCCGACTTGAAGATGAAATTTTTGCTATCAAAGTCGCTGATGTACATGAAGTATTGGATTGGACATCCATCACAGTCGTTCCTCGCGCACCTGAATTCATGAGAGGTGTTATCAATGTCAGAGGAAGCGTCGTTCCGGTTGCAGATTTGCGGTTGAAATTTGGAATGACAGAAACGCTAAAAACAATCAATACCCGTGTCATTGTTATGGAGCTGGAACTCGATGCAGAGAAAACGATCCTGGGGGTTATGGCTGATGCTGTTCAGGAAGTGATCGAACTTGAACCCGGACAAATTGAAAAACCACCCAAAGTGGGCTCGCGATGGCGAACGGAATTTATTCTGGGGATTGGAAAAAGCAATGATAAGTTTATTATTATCCTTGACATGGAACGGATTTTTTCTTTCTCAGAAGTAGCCCTTGCGGAGGATACAGGTGGCGCAACAGGATAATAGCAACATAACTGGCAAGATGAACCTCTTTGAGTTAAAAATGTCAGATAAGCTTTTTGTTCAGTTCAGTGCCTTTATTTATAACAGGCTTGGCATCAATTTGCCCCATGCAAAAAAATTGATGCTCCAATCCCGATTGACCAAAAGACTCAGACAGTTGAACATGAAAAGCTTTGAAGAATATTTTAGATATGTGTCCAGCGAAAAGGGGTTGAATGAAGAAATGCCGCACATGGTTAATGTTGTTACAACCAATAAAACAGATTTCTTTCGCGAACCTGGGCATTTTGACTATCTGACAAAAATTGTCTTGCCGGAGTTTTATCTTCATAGAAATAAAAGTTTTAAAATTTGGAGTGCCGGATGTTCCATTGGGGCTGAACCTTATACCCTTGCGATGGTATTGAAAGAATTCTCAGAAAATCATTCTGACTTTCAATTCAGCATTTACAGCACAGATATTTCCACAAAGGTTCTAAGTACTGCCATCAATGCCATATATGACCATCAAATGGCCGCCCCCATTCCTATGGAGTTGAGAAAAAAGTATCTACTGAAAAGCAAAGATAGAAAAAATCCATCGTTGATTCGAATCGCACCGGAACTCCGTAAATACGTTATTTTTAAACAACTTAACTTGATGTCTAATGACTATAGCATCAAGAATCAGATGGATGTCATTTTTTGCCGTAACGTGATCATTTACTTTGACCGACAAACACAGGAACGTGTGGTCAATCGTTTATGCCGTTATTTGAAACCCGGTGGATATTTGTTTATGGGTCATTCAGAAACACTCAATATGCTGAATGCTCCCATTAAAAATGTTTCATCAACCGTATATAAAAAAATTCACGAATAAGAAAGGATAACACGGATGAAAATACTGATCGTGGAAGATGATTTTGTTTGTCGTCAAATAATGAAGGATATTTTAAAACATTATGGTGACTGCGATGTTGTTGTTGATGGCGAAGAAGCCATTCAGGCGTTTCGTCTGGCATGGGAAGATAAAACGCCTTATCATCTTGTTTTTATGGATATTATGATGCCTCGCGTCAATGGTCAGGAAGCCTTGAAACAAATTCGTGTCATTGAAAAAGAAAACAATGTTAAAGGCAGTGAAGAAGTTAAAGTTGTTATGACCACAGCGCTCAACGATCCGAAAACTGTTTTTGAGTCTTACTATCAAGGCGGAGCAACATCATATCTTGTCAAACCCCTGACAAAAGATATAATTATAAAACAATTACAAGACTTTAGTCTGATATAGATGATCAATGATGGGGCCTGTGAGTATCCCAATCTGAATTGACAAAGCGCTACAGCACATAGCCAGATGATATATATGATTAATGAATAGCGTCACATGTGCGAAGCGAAAAAACAAGGAGAAAAAAATGAATCCAGCCAATGCAAATAACCATCTCAAAACAAAAATATTAATTGCTGAAGATGCAAGAGCTGTCAGAAACCTTGAAGTCAGCATGTTAAAAGAGATGGGCTATGAAACGATTCTGGAAGCCGACGATGGACAAAAAGCAATCGATATTCTGAAAATTGAAAAAGGCGTGGGATTGGTCATCAGCGATTGGAACATGCCCAATGCCACCGGTTATGATTTGCTCGTCTGGATGAGAAGTGATGATGCATGCAAAGAGATTCCCTTCATTATGGCCACCGGACAGGGTGAAAAAAAGAAGGTCATGAAAGCAAAAAAAGCCGGTGCAAACAACCTGGTGACCAAACCCTTCAGCCCAATTGACTTTAAACTGGTTATCGAATCAACGCTGGGTATTGTTAAAAATGATCAAGCAGCCGTTCTCAAACGTGATTTGAAAAAGACTGCATCTGGAAAAACCCGGCTTAAAATTGCTCATATTCCCATTACCGACCATGTGGTGTTGGGCGCATTAAAGCATTTGATCTCAACCGGAGAATTCACCCCTAAACATTTTGAATTGGAAACTCAACGGATGATGCTCTGGAATCCTGTACAGGTTGCTTTGGAAAAAGGTGATGTGGATGGTGTGTTGATATTAGCGCCCATTGCAATGGATTTGTTCAGTTTTGGCATGCCCATCAAGCTTGTGCTGTTAGCTCATAAAAATGGCAGTATTTGCGTTCGTAACAAGGATGAAGATATTCCCCTGGCAGAAAAGGATGCCTTGCGCGATTTTTTTTGTAAAAAAACGTTTTATCTTCCCCATCTTTTATCTGTGCATCATTTGCTGTCAACAATGTTTCTTCGTGAACTTGGATTGAATCCAGGTCTATCGGATAATCCCGAAGCAAACGCCTATTTTGAGGTCATTCCACCCATCAAGATGCCTGATTTCCAGGCTAAAGATAAAGATGTCGGCGGGTTTATGGTCGCAGAACCTGTTGGTACCAAAGCCATTGTCACAGGTGTTGGTGATCTGATGTATCTTTCAAGTGAACTCTGGCCCAATCATCCTTGCTGTGTCATTGTGCTTCGTGATGATATTATTGAGTTTGATCCTGACGCTGTTCAGGAATTTGTGAATATGTCTGTTCTGGCCGGTCAGTTTGTTTATAAACATCCTGATATTGCAGCACAAATAGCTGTTGATTTTTTAGATCCAGATAAAAGCATCGGTCTAAAAGCTCCGGTTTTGGAAAAAGTACTGAAAAGCGAAGATAGCATTATTACAGATGACCTGTTCCCCAATATCAACGATCTGGATCGAATTCAAATTTATATGCGTGAAAAAATGGGCATGGGCACACTCATTGATATGGAAAAGTTTGTGGATACCCGATTTGCTGAAATTGCCTGCAAACAGGCCGGAGTTATTCAAAGACCCTCAGTTATCCCTGATCCTGCAAAAGCTTTATCAATGATCCTTGAACGAATAACATCTGAAGCAATACCACAACAACATCCAATAAAAAGCCAGGCAAGTACCGCAGAAGTCATGGTGGATATAAAAAAATTGAAATACCTGTATCACGCCCGACCCGTTAATACCCCCTGCACGTATTTAGCAAACATGTATGATACGCCCAATGGATGCAATATCGCCATTTTTGATATCAATACCTTTGACATGGAAGCACACCATTATACAGGCATTGTCAGAAATTTTATCACAGAATACAGCCATAGCACCGAAGATGGCGGTGTTATTTTAAAAAAACTCAACGCACTGTTGATTGAGAAAAAAGTCAATGCCGCAGTAACTGGTATTTTTACACGCTTAAATCTACAAGAAATGAGAGGAGAAATTGTTTCAGCATCATCTCCGCCCATGATTCTATTTAGAAAACATATTCCCCAACCTGTCAATGCCAAAGGAAAGCCCCTTGGAATTGATAGAAACATCCATTTCGATAAAAAAACGTTTACGTTGCATTCAGGAAACCGACTGTTTTTCCATACTCATGGAGTTATTCATTCCGTACGTAAATGTGTCAACTTAAAACAAAAAAGAAAGTTCCACTTTAATTGGCTGGATAATATCCTGCTAGAAAATGGAAAAGAACCTTTCGATATCATGGTGGAAAACACATGGCAGAATATTATGAAACAGTGCCAGAACAAGCCTGGTGATGACATGCTATTTATTGGTTTCGAGATTCCTTAGGTGATTTCCGAAAAAGAACATACCAAGTTTGAGTGCCCCTTGAGGGGGTGCAACACAAAAAAGTTGCACTTTATTTAATAAGATTATGCTTTTCTTAGCCCTGAAAGGGCGGAAAATAACAGCCCAGGGCATCGCCCTGGGTAAATAAGTAATAAA
>PEAL01000336.1 GCA_002753725.1 Deltaproteobacteria bacterium | reverse complement strand
GTGATGTCAGATATTTAAGCTGTCGCGTGGCTGCTCAGCTATCATCTCCACGCACTTTGGGTGATGTCAGATATTTAAACTGTCGCGTGGCTGCTCAGCTATCGTCTCCAAGCACTTTGGTTAAAGTCAGAGATTTAAACTGTCGCTTAGTTGCTCAGCGTTTTACTCATCATAGTCAATCATTTGAATCAGACGAATCACAGTTCTTTTTGTGTGCTTAATTGTAATTACATCAAATACCCGGGTGCGTGGATACTCAGTTTTTATCCCTTTTGAAAAATATTGTAAAACAAACTTAATAGCAATGAATACGTTTTGTTTCAGTCCACAACGTCCCAAGTTTACGAGGATAACAAGAAAAATGAGCGGCTTGTCCGCTCGATTGTTTGGTTATGTAAAAATGTGTTTAACTCGTTGTCAGTTGATTGGAGATTTCAACCACCTGCTTGTTGGAAACTTCCGCCATTTAACACGCTGTCTGTTGATCATCTGCTGCTAACCAACCGGATTGCTGCCAAAATCCGCCATTAAGATGTTGTCTGTTGCGCATCTGCTCCTAAAAATCCGATTTTGGTTTATTTTTAGAGTTCTAATCGGTTATGTTTAATTTAACCCTACATCGTCACATTTCGCCCCTGGGTGACTCTCTGTAATTTAACCGGTTGCTAATGATCTCAGTTAGTTAATTTAAGTTTCAAGATCTTATCAATAAATAAGTATGGTGTCCCCAGATTTTAGCGCTCGATTGGTTATGTAAAAAGTAATTTTAATAAAGAACGTCATTTCATGCTCATCATTTTATCTTATCAATTTAAATTTTCAAGCTGATGAAGCCAATTTCCAAAATGTGGACATTTCTTTCTGATTGTTTCAAGCCCAATATCTTTTGCTGTTGAAGGGCCAGCTGATGATTTTACATAACGATATGATGGTATTTGCTGAATAATGCGTTTTGAAGGTGACGTATCAAAACCATCATTGATAAGCTCTGGTGTTGAAAATGATTTTGTCAACTCAACCAACGTATTGATTTGTTTATCATGTTCAAGGAATATTTTTTTTAAGGATTGTGGTTTTGATAAAATTAAGGCTTCATATTCATGTAACTGTATATATGGTATAAATCGAGAATCCTGAATGTCTTTTGCAAATGAATTTTCAAGGTATTCAACTTTTTGATATGGATTGTTCATAGTAATCGTTTGCTGAAAGTCTGGAAAGTCTTTTGGTAATCCATATAAATCAAACATACTTGTAAAACGAACATTGGTGCTGTTATCATGTTTCATCCACCTATGAAAATCTTTTTTAAGTTTCGCATAGGTTGTCATTCCGCCTTTAAACAATGTTTTGCCATGCCTGCTGGTTTCAACTTTTCTTGCAACAGCATAAACCTGGAATAATGCAAGATGAACAGATAACACTTCTTTGACAAATCTTTCTTCTGTATGCCCTTCAACTATGATATTCAACCTGATCATTAAGGTCTCCCTCCCAAGACATTTTTAGCCCAAAGTTCTGATAGTGTGTATTCATGAAGCCATTCTTTTAAACTGTTTGGGTCAAGCCTGTTATAAATCGTTTGTTTTTCTTTATTTGTCAGTGATATTCTTTGACTCGTTTCTTCAATTGTTATCTCAGGTCTATTTACCACAACAACATCATTTACTTCAAAAAAGTCTAATAATTCTGATGATTGTGTTGCAATGATTATTTGAGAATGAAGGGATGCCTGTTGAATGAGAGATGCTATTATTTCAATACCGCTTGAATGAACTCCTGGTTCTGGCTCATCTAATATAATGAGTGATGGCATCTCTGGCTCAGGGAGAAGCAGTAATGTAATTAAGATCATTATTCTTAATGAACCATCTGATAATTGGTGGGGATAAAATACAAGGTCTGAATTTTTTTCTTTCCATTTGAGCATGATTTTATTTGGGTTTAATTTTTCTTTTTCCAGGATAAATGTATCAAAAAATGGCATGATCATTTGAATATAACGAATAATACGATGATAGTATTCTGGATAAACTTGTTTGAGCATGTACAAATATGCTGACAAATTCGCACCATCACTTTTTAAATAATTATTGTCATCAATATTTATTTGTTGTTTGATACGTGATGTTTCTGATGCATCTCTAAATTGGTAATATCCTATTTTATCAATATAATGTTTTATGGGCTCAAATTCTTTTTTACTTGCTATGTCAGATTCTTGTGACATCGCTTTTTGCTCAGCAATAATGGTATTTCCTTTGTAAAGCGCCTCGTTATTAATGAGTAAGGTTCCTCTTGATGCATAGGTTAACGTAAAAGCATACGTTAAATCACATTGCCCCAATCGTATTGCTAGTTTACAAAGAATTTCCTGGGTATTTTTTGAAGAATAATACAAAAGATCATCAGCACCACCAGATTGACCCACATAGCGTTGCAAATTATTTGAAGCCAATCGCTTCAGTAAAGAAAAAAAAGAAATAAGATTGGACTTACCTGCACCATTAGCACCGATGAAAACATTTATTGTTGTCAATGGTATTGACTGATCTTTTATCGATTTAAAGCCCTTTAGATCAATTTGTTGGATATAATTTTTTGGTTTCATTATGTTTTTCCTTAATGATTAAGTAGCATGGATAACATCATTTTTCTTTTGCATAACCTATTTTTTTGTGATCAAACCGACCATAAGTGCCATCCATATAAACACTCTCCTCCTCTATACTGCCAATCCTTTTTTCTGAAAAACTACTATTGCCGGCATAAATAACGCCATCCTCAGATATTCTTCCAACACGCGAATATTTATTCATGACTGCATCTTTATCATAGACCTCAATCATTGTCTGATTCCCCTGTTCTCTCAAACGACCAACAAGGTCTGGATCAAATGCGGATTTTTGGGAATCATAAATTTTACCTTCTTTGATATGACCTTCAAAGCTGTCAAATGTAAATAATGGGTTTTGTTTATAGAGATCAACTTTGCTGGAAGTCTCCTGACTGAAAGAACTGGCGCCAAGAACTAAAAGAAAAGCCTTTCGTGATTCATTTTCAAAAAGCGCTTGATTCTTTTCAAGTTCAATAAAAATTTCATTCAATTCATTTTTAATTTTCTCTAACTGAATCTGATAAAAATCAATTTGTTTTTGGTAATCTTGACGTAACTTATCACGTCCAAGATTTTCTGGAAGAGAATTTATTTTTTCCATATCTTGATTGGCTTCTGCAATACCACTTTCAATCAGACTGCTTTTTTCATAAAGTATTTGAGATTTGTTTTGCAATTCTTGATCTTTATATTTAATATTTTCCAGTACATCAGAATGAATCAACATTAAGAAATCTTGTGTCTCAGAGTGAAGTTCAGCGATACAGCCGCCCTGGATGTTTTCAAGAACCTCATGAACTTTTTCTGAATCTTTTGTCAGAGATTGAATGTCAGTTCGTTCAAAGGACGTTTTTTCAACTGCTTCCCTGATATCTTCTTGCAAGTCTTTGTTGGTTTCGTATGGCGATAGAAATTCTTTCATCAGCATAAATTCCTAAAAAAATGAATCATCGTCATTGTCTTTACTGCCAGAATTGGCGTTTTGGGTTTCAGCAGAATGTAACCATCCAGCCAGGGCTTGTAAAATAATATCTCGTCCGGCTTCAACAAAACCATTGACATCCGGATCTTCTTCATTTTTGACTGCAATCACTAAATTAGAAGTGGCTTTATTTAATTCTGTGATATTTCCTGAAGGAAGACCATTGTCTGGTAGATATACTGAGTAAACCTGAAGATTTAATCCATTACCCAAAACATCACCAAATATTAAAAGGCCGATTTCAATAAAATCATAAGGTGGTACGCCCGATGGCCTGAGCAGCCAGCCTGTTTTTGCACGATCCCCACGAGGAGTCATTAATGCGGCATTGACTGGTATAAAATCAGCCATATCACCCAATTGTTCAATAACAGCAGTTGATAAAATGGTTTCTGCTTGTGACATATTCCACATATCTTTTGATATTTGAATATTTTTCTGCCAGCGAGTAATAACCAGACCATGATCAAGGGTTTTGTCTTCTCTTGCTAAGGTTTCAAAAAATGTTTTTATTTGATCTGAGCTCCAGTTCACTGCGGCCATATCAAAATGAAGATCAGCTTTTGTTGTTTTTGTTTTGACTTCGGGTTTATGGCGACCAGTTTGTAAGGATTGTAATCTCTTCACCTGGGTATCAGTTGCGATATAGGCGGCTACCATGCTTTCAAGGATTTTTCGTTCAAGATCAAAGCATTTTAGTTCTCTAAAACCTTCGCAAAGGCGGGTGCATTCTGAAATATTGTTTTTATTGCAGTATTTGTTAATCCAGTCTTGCAGTGGCTGGTTTAATGTTTGAAGGGTACCTGCTTTTGCTCTTTGGTGAACCATTGCCTGAGCGAGGAGGGCGTCAATTGTTTGGATGTTTTTTCTCTGGTTGTCATCATAATAAAAATATTTTTTTCCATAAGCTTCTAGTGCATTTTGAAATTCCTGCATGGAAAGGGGGGCAGAATGTGAAAAATGCCACATTTTAAGTAGTGTAAAATTAAAAGGATTTAGCTTTTGTGCATGTTGCATAAATGGAGCATAAGAACTAATTATAGAAATAATCTCAGGAAGATCTCTAAGTTGATATGTTTGGTCATTTTCAATTAAAATATTGTATATTTCTCCATAATCTTTTGTTTGAATGCAATTACAAATTTTTATACCGCATTCAGCACGTTCTGTCCACCACTCTGGTTTTCCATCATAGTTTGGGCTACCGAGTAATGATTTTATTAATTTAATGATTTTTTGATAATTTATTTTTTTACCTTGTTTAAAAAGGGTTTCACATTTATTGATAACTTTTTCGCGGTATTTTTGAATTTTTCTAAATTCAATGGTTTCAATTAAATTTAATTCAGGATTATTATGAACTAATAGATAAGCTTGTCCATATTGTTTGTTTTCAATGAATGTTATTATCTTTGCCGCATTCTCAACTCTTTTTGTCCACCATTCTGGTGTACTTAACTCCTGTATACCATGAAAGGGACGCATTAAAGCATCTATTTGTTGATATCTTTCATTTCCCCCATATGGAAACAACTCCTGTGCTTTTTTCAAATCTTCTTGAAATTTTAATTTTAGAGATTTAAACTCTTCTATTGATGAAAACCGAATATCTTTTCTTGCAATTTCATATGCTTTACTATATTTTTTGTTTTCTATTGCTTGTATTAATTCTATCACCTTCAAGGCAAAGTTTTTTAATTTATCGAATTTTTCTATTCCATTATATGGCTTCATTAGTTCGACAATATGTTGATAATTCTCAATACCAGGTCTAAATAGCAAATCATCAGCTTGTTGATAAGATGTATCACATTGTAATTTTAATTCATTATATTCTTTCAAATTTGATAATTTACGATTGCTATTATTCTCCACTATTTTAAAAGCTTGGGCATAATTGCCCCCTTCAATTGCATTAAAAATTTCAATCGCTAATATTGATCTTTTACACCACCATTCTGCCTTGTCTTCAACTTTTTTATTGCTTTTATAAGGGCTAATTAGTTTAATTATTTCTTTATAATTTTCTTTACTTCCTTCTTTAAATAACAAATCATTTTTTATTAACTTAGACTCCCATCTATCATTTCCAGATATCTTCCATTCAATTTCGACTATCTTTTCCCAAATTTTCAATCTATTTACATATGCGAAGAAAGTGGCAGAAACTTTTGGAATCTGGAAAGGGTAGAAAAAACAACACATAGAACAAAATTCACAGGGGTCT
>PEAL01000050.1 GCA_002753725.1 Deltaproteobacteria bacterium | reverse complement strand
GCCGCATCATTCTTTTATTTCTGGCAACAATTATCACTGCTGTTTCTTTTCACAATTTTTTACATTTGCCACCCGCCGCGGGTATGATGTTAGGACTTGGATACCTGGGATTCTTTTCCTTTTATATCAAACGCGTGGAGCATCGATTGTGTGATTATGATTCTCCTCTGGGTATTTGTGAAGGTGACAATGTTATTGAACTGTTTGACCTGTTCAAACGTATTGCCAGAGCAGAGTGGGATACTTTGTTGTTTTTTTACGGGGTCATTCTCTGTGTGGGAGGATTATCACAGTTTGGCTATCTGGCACTGGTATCCCATTTTATGTATACCGGCTTAGGAGCAACATTTGCCAATGTCATGGTTGGGATTTTATCAGCAATCGTGGACAATATCCCTGTCATGTTTGCTGTTTTGACAATGGATCCAAGTCTGTCTCTGGGGCAATGGCTCCTAGTGACTTTGACCGCTGGAGTTGGTGGCAGTTTGTTGTCAATTGGTTCTGCAGCAGGTGTTGCACTGATGGGTACCGCTCGTGGTGTATACACATTTAGCGCTCATTTGAAATGGACATTTTTTATAGGATTGGGATATGCTGCCAGTATCATTGTTCATACGTTGCTGAATGCGTCTCTCATGTAAAGAAAATATCAAATGAATTCCTGTCTGTCACCATAGACCGGATGCACCATATATTATGGCGTGCATTTTTTGCACGCCATTCATGATAAGGAGTCTTATATGTCAGAATCCGTCAAACTCTATTCCTTGAGTACTTGCAGTCATTGCAAATCAGCCAAATCTTTTTTAAAAGAGTGTAATATCAGATTTAACTACACGGATGTTGATTTGTTAACTGGAGAAGAGCGAAAGTCTGCTATTGATAATGTCAAACAAGTGAACCCCAGATGTTCATTTCCAACCATTATCATTGGTAATACAATCATTATCGGTTTTAAGGAAAATGAAATCAGGGAGGCTTTAGGAATATAATGGATGCAACACAATTATTTGAAATGTTAAAAAAATCGCAAGAACCCAAAGGCTTTTTTTTTAATACAGATCAGGCTCGCGTCGATGAGCTGCTCAATAATTTATTATTGAACAAAGAGCGTTATGGGTATATGGCCTGTCCTTGTCGTCTGGCATCTGGAGATAAAGGCAATGATGCTGATATTATCTGTCCCTGTACATATCGTGAGTTGGATGTTCAGACATATGGCAGTTGCTATTGTAATCTTTACGTGTCCAAAGCGTGGAATGAAAATAAAATTTCACATGCTTATGTTCCGGAACAACGACCTCCGGAAAAAATTTTAGTCTGAGGAGAAGGTATCATGTCTTTGAAAACGCTTCAAAAGTCCAGCCGCTTGGAAATTCAAGCTTTTCAAAAACCAAAAGATGTCAAAGCGCTTGCAAAAACACATATCCCTTTTTCAGGTTCCCCCCAAAAACATCCTTATGATTCATCGAGAATTATACTTGTTTCTGACCCATACAGTTCAAACACCTTTTATTTTGAATTTAAAACAAAAGATATTGCTTTTGTTGAGGAACTTCCAAATGTGGTCACACTGGACGGGGAAACCATAACAATGGCCAGAATATGGGTGAAAAAGAAAAGCATCGCGATCCGATGCACCCCCTTTCTGGTTGAGGATACGCGAGTGAATGATTAACCCTCTGTCGGATGGATGATCGTACCTTAACAGTCGTCTGTCCAGAATTAAAACAAGGAGCCCCGCTTGATGGCTGTCAATGAAAATTTATTTTCTCATACGCGCAAACAATTAAAAATTGGTGGTGCGCCTGTCACTTACTTTAGTTTAAAACAGCTTGAAAACGATGGATTATGTCGTTTGAGTCAGTTGCCGGTAAGTATTCGTATTTTGCTTGAAAATTTGATCCGCAATTGTGATGGAAAAATTATTACCCAAAATTATATCCAGAATATTTGTCAATGGGGATCAAAAAATGATCATAACAGTGAAATACCTTTCATGCCAACCCGTGTTCTGATGCAGGATTTTACAGGAGTGCCAGCCATTGTCGATATGGCTGCCATGAGAAATGCTTTTAAAAATTTGGGCGGTGATCCCAAAAAAATTAATCCCAAAATTCCTGTAGAGCTGATTATTGATCACTCGGTGCAAATTGATGCCTATGCATCAAAGGAGGCCCCGGATTTTAACCGTCAAAAGGAATACGAACGTAACAAAGAAAGGTATTCTTTTCTAAGATGGGGGCAGCAAAGTTTTGATAATTTCAATGTTGTTCCACCGTCAACAGGTATCTGTCATCAGGTCAACCTTGAATATCTGGCGCGCGTTGTGTTTGATCAAAAAGATAATCATGGTACCAGGATGGCATTTCCAGATACGGTGGTGGGGCTGGATTCTCACACCACCATGATTAACGGCCTTGGTGTTATGGGATGGGGGGTCGGTGGCATTGAAGCTGAGGCGGTTATGCTTGGACAGCCGTATTATATGCTCTTACCCAAAGTGGTGGGTGTCAAGTTGCTCGGAGAGTTACCGGAAATGTGCAGTGCTTCTGATTTGGTGTTGACCATTACACATATTCTTCGAACTCATGGTGTTGTTGGAAAATTTGTTGAATTTTTTGGACCGGCGGTTTCGCAACTGACATTGGCTGATCGAGCAACCATCGCCAATATGTCTCCAGAATATGGGGCAACCATGGGATTTTTCCCGGTGGATGACATTACCCTCGAATATTTAAGACTGACCGGCAGATCTGAAACGCATATTCAGTTGGTTGAAAACTACTGCAAAGAACAGGCATTGTTTTATCCCCATCAAACAGAAACGCCCATTTATTCAGAAACTCTTGAAATAGACCTTGGAACAGTCAAGCAATCCCTTGCTGGCCCCAAACGTCCACAAGAATGTATTGCTCTGGATGACATGAAACAAGCCTTTGAAAAAACATTTCACCCTGGAGCATCTGATGGACTACTCAAAGATGGTGACGTGGTCATTGCATCCATTACAAGCTGTACCAATACATCAAATCCATATGTTCTTATGGGGGCAGGATTATTGGCCAAAAAAGCAGTTGAAAAAGGTTTATCGGTTCCCAAACGTGTAAAAACCAGTCTTGCACCTGGCTCCAAAGTGGTAACCGCATATCTGGAAGCTGCTGGCCTGTTGCCCTTTTTTGAACAATTGAATTTTCATGTCGCGGCGTATGGTTGTGCGACCTGTATTGGCAACAGTGGTCCTTTATCAGATGAGATTGTCGAAGACATCGAAAAAAATAATCTGACCGTGACATCTGTAATCAGTGGCAATCGAAATTTTGAAGGCCGAATTTCTCCATATACAAAAGCCAACTATCTGGCATCACCGATGCTTGTTGTTGCGTATGCCATCGCTGGAACAGTCACGATTGATTTTAAGACCGAACCTATCGGTCAAGATAAGGATGGCACGTCGGTCATGCTATCAGATATCTGGCCTTCTCGTGAAGAAATCAATGCCATGTTACCCTTTGCAGAAGCTTCCATGTATAAAAAAGGGTATCAGAATGTTTTTGACGGCGATCTTGTCTGGCAGTCATTGGGGGCTTCAAAAAGTGAGTTGTATCCATGGTCCGAACAATCAACGTACATCAAACAACCCCCCTTTTTTGAAACAATGACAAAAAATCTTGCCGAGCTTGCGAACATTGAAAATGCGCGCGTTCTTGTAAAGCTCAGGAATTCAGTAACAACCGACCATATTTCACCTGCTGGTGTTATCCCCAAAAATAGTCCTGCAGCACACCATTTGAATCAGATCAATGTTGCCAGCACGGATTACAATTCATATGGTTCACGCAGGGGAAATCATGAAATTATGATGCGCGGTACATTTGCCAATGTCAGATTACAAAATGCATTGGTTCCTGGAACAGAAGGCGGTTATACGCTTCATTTCCCAGATAAAATTCCTGGCAGTATCTATGACTCTGCAATGACATATCAAGAATCCAATACACCTTTGATTGTTCTTGCAGGTAAAGAATATGGCACTGGAAGTTCCAGAGACTGGGCCGCCAAAGGAACGACGTTGTTAGGTATTCGTGCCGTTATTGCAGAAAGTTTTGAACGTATTCATCGAAGTAACCTTGTTGGCATGGGCGTCTTGCCGCTTCAGTTTGTCCATGGAGATACATGTGATTCTTTAGGGCTGACCGGTGAGGAAATTTTTCATATAACCGGTATTCAGGAAGGACTGACGCCATCTAAATTATTGAAGGTCAGGGCATCATCAGCGCAACATTCGGATATTACCTTTTCAGTGATCGCACGATTGGATTCATCGGTTGAAGTAATGTATTACCAAAATGGTGGTATTTTACCATTTGTTTTGCGTAAATTATTGCAACACTAGAGATTCGCTTGTCAGTCGAAACGGTGGAATAGCATTTTTTAAATGATTCCACCGTTTCAAGAATTTATGACTGACAGGGAAGAGGAAGAAATCAATGAAAAAAATAGGTGTAATGTTATCAGGGTGTGGCGTTTTTGATGGCGCTGAAATTCATGAGGCAACCTTAACACTCCTGTCCATTGATCAACAGGGAGCAAAAGCTGTATGCATGGCTCCAGACATGGACTTTGATGTGATCAATCATCTCAATAAACAAGCAAGCGGCGAACGGCGAAATGTTTTGGTTGAGTCCGCAAGAATCGCCCGTGGTGTTATTCAAAATGTAACCGATGTCACTATCAATGATATTGATGCATTGATTTTTCCAGGAGGTATAGGAGCAGCAAAAAATCTTAGTGATTTTGCTGTTAAAGGGGCAGAGGCAAGTGTACATCCTGATATTCAACGTATCTTGATTGAAATGGTTTCTGCTAAAAAACCCATTGGTGCCATTTGCATTGCTCCTGCTACCCTTGCAAAAGCACTGGCCATGCATCATATAACAGTGACCATTGGAAAAGATGCTCAAACCGCTAAAGCCATTGAACAAACAGGTTCAAAACATTCACAATGCTCGGTTGATGATATTTGTATTGATGACATCCATAATATTATCACCACACCTGCGTATATGCTTGGCCCTGGAATTAAAGATATTGCGGTTGGGATTGAAAAACTTGTTACTGAGGTTGTTCGGCGAGCTTAGGAGCTAAAATCTTTGAAACTTCGTTTGTCGTATTTAGTTTTGAATACGTTCCTTCCAAAAGGCCCCAAAAAAAATAAACGATATTAATGGCTCTGTTTCCAACAAAAAAGTTGCTTGTCACGCCCAGTAGATAGGCTGATATTACCGACCAGTATACCATTTGAGCAACACTGTTATACAGGGCCATTCCTTTATCGTTAAAGTTGATTTTTTCATAGCGATTTTTCAAATTTTTTGCAGAGAAAAAGATTGATAAAATGACAATTAAACCAATACCGCCACTTGTAGAAAGCTGGGCGAGGTATAAATTATCCTGAAATTTATCAATAACCATTGATTGATACATATCTCCCAAAAAAGGATTTGATAAAAAATTGTTCCACTGCATTTCCATATATTGAAATCTGGTTTCAAACTCTTTGAGCATTTGAAAGTAATCATAAATGCTCTTGTTTGTACTCCAGTCCAGGCTAATGAATTCATTAAAAAAATCATACCTGGAAAAATCCTTCCATATTGTTAAGAAATAAATCAACGGAGATAATAAAATGGGTAAAAAGAGTAATTGGTATTTTTTTATGTAACTAATCTGTGCATGTTGGAAAATCCAGATAAAAAAAGAAAGAATTAAAGCAAGTAATGCTCCTTTTGTCTGAGATATAAAGCAAGATGCAATGACAAAAGCAATTAAGAAATGCTTTAACCATGGGTGAAGAACTCGGGGGGGATAACTATTGATTAACCAAAACACAATAACTGTAAAATAAGAATAAGAAAATACCCTGACAAAAGGTCCTGGAGGTCTGCTTGACCATGACCAGTTGACAGAATGCATATCTTCCGGGTTATAGATTCTTTGTGTTAAATTCAAAAAACTGTCAATAGATATTTGCCCCCAGGCCATGAACATAGATATACATGAGATCACAATAAAAAAGGACAATACTTTTTTTAAATCCTTGATTGCCAGTATTCTGCCACAGTATAATCCGATGACAAGATATAAAATATTGCGGATGTAACTGAAAAAAACGTAGAAATATGAAGAATGAAAAGGCCGCTCCATAATCACCATGGTACTCAATACCGCGCACCCGATAATTAGTGGTGCGACAAACAAAGGGAGCAAATGATGCACTTCTTGTCTGTGAATATCAAACCCAAATGTAACAATAAAAAATAAACCAATGACTTCACAAACACCAATTCTTCCGAATATCGTATAAAATTCGGGAATAACCGTCATTGAACAAATAAGAATATAAATAAAAAATCTTTTACCGATTGAAGACATAATTTTTTTGTTATCTTAATTAAATGCTCGAGAGTCGAAAAGTTCTCTAAAGTTTTATTATTTTAAGGCTGATTTATTTGCACAGGTTCCTCAGTCTTAAATAAAAAATTTTCCTTGCAATTCATTTAAACAAAAGCTAATATCTTTAACATTAATTTCTAAAAATATCAATACATAATGTGTGATCCAAAATAAAATGTTAAAAAAATATCCCAAACGATTAATATTTAAATTTAAACATCCCGCTTTGATCTTGCTTTTTATGGTCGTTTTTAGTCTATTCACTCCAAATTCAAACGCTCAGCCCCCCTTAACATATAGACTGGTTGAAGACACTGTCCCATTAGCAGCAATAGAGATCTTATCTTCACAGCCACAATCCATTGATAAAATGGCGCATCTTCTTCAAACCTATATAAAGAAATCAACAGGGGCAACGCTGCCCATAATAGATAAGATGACAGCGAGGCTTTCAAAGCAATATCCTGTGTGTATTCACATTACTGTCAATCAATCAGCAGATGCTTTCAGCGATAACAGTGATCGTTTTGTAATGGATTTTTCTATTCCAAACCATATTTGGATCACTGGGGAATCAGAAACGGGCACTGAATTTGGCGTCTATGATTTTTTAGAACGTTTTGTTGGTATCCGTTGGCTATTCCCCGGCCCTTTGGGAGAACATATTCCACACCATCGAATATTAGAAATAAAAAGTGCAAGCATGATCGAAAGTCCTGTTTTTAAATCCAGACAGATCAGTGGATTGATTGAACAACATCAACAGTGGAAACAAAGGCATCGGATACATGAACGCATCCGTTTTATGCACAATTTGCATAATATTTTTCCAGTTGATCCTTATCTTAAAACGCATCCGCATCTTTTTCCTCACAAAAATTCAAAACCCAATGTACCCTATCCAACAATAGGATGGCAACCTTGCGTTCAGGAACCCGATGCGATAACGATTGCTGTACAACACATCAACACTTATTTTCAAAAAAACCCCTCAGAGCAGTCATATTCTCTTGGGCCTAATGATGCAATAACCAGTAACAGTGGATACTGTATTTCTGATCAAGAGGCGCTTCAACACAATGCATGGGGATATCCTTATGTTTCAGATCGTTATTTTCAGTGGGCAAATCAGGTTGTTCAGACGGTGTTAAGAACGCACCCAAATAAATTTTTTGGAACCCTGGCTTATATGGAATTAGCAGAGCCTCCCAAAACAGTTCGACTTCATCAAAATATTATCCCGTTTTTGACCGAGGATCGTCTGAGATGGGTGGATCCCAATTGCAAGACGTTAGCCCAAAACATAGTTGAGAGCTGGCGTAATTGTGCAAAACGTTTTGGCTTTTATGACTATATATATGGCAGCCCTTATCTGCTACCAAGAGTGTACTTTCATCATATGGCGGATGTTTATCAATATGCTGCTCAAAATAATGTGTGGGCTGTTTATGCAGAAGCATATCCTAATTGGGGAGAAGGGCCGAAATTATACCTTACCACGAAATTGTTCTGGAATCCTTTTCTTGATGTCGATAGCGTGTTGAAAGACTGGTATGAATGTTGTGCTGGTAAACAAGCAGCACCTTATCTTGAGCAATACTTCAGCTTGTGGGAAAGGTTCTGGACTCAAAAAATTTTAAACACGCCGTGGTTTAAAAATAAAAGCATGTACATGGCTTTTTGGTCTCCAGCATACCTTGATATGGCGGATATTTCTGATATCGACAAAAGCCGTCAATTACTGGAAAAAGCTCTGCTACTCGCTGAAACGGACCTTCAAAAAAAAAGGGTGCAGATGTTATTCAAAGCATTTGAATATTATGAAGCTTCCGCGATTGCTTACTGGGGATTAAAAAGTCATCGTTTTAATATCAGCAAAAATGTTGCCATTAAAATGAATCAAAAGCGTTACAGGCTGATAGAAACGTTTAAGAGTGATCCATTATTGTCTCATCCCACACAATTTAATGATGGAAATCGTTTTCCTCACCTGAGATTCTATTGAAAGAAATCACCGATTACCACGATAATACCTTCGTTACTGCCTCGGTTACTTCGGAAACAGATATATCTGTCATGCAAGTGGGATGGTCGCAACCGGTAATATTTTCACGGCAGTAGCAGGGAGCGCAGTGCATTTCTTTTCGAATAATTGTCACATCTGAGGAAAAGACTCCTGTAAAAAAAGGATCTGTTGGCCCATAGAGTCCAATGACTTTCGTTCCTACTGCCCCAGCCAGATGCGATAATCCATTACAATTGGCAACAATGACATGACATAATCTCAATAAATGTACTGTTTCAATGATGGATGTTTTTCCTGTTAAGTCCACGACCGAACGTTTATTTTGCAACGATTTTACAATATTTTCACTCAGTGACCTTTCCTGGGATGAGCCCATGATAACGACACACACATTGCTGTGTGTTAATATGTGATCAATCAGTGCTGCATATTTTTCCCAGGGCCAGCGCTTGTGTTTTTCAGCGTCTCCACTACCAGGGGCAATTCCAATAATACGATCTGTAGTAATGGAAACGTTATGTTTTTTTAGTAAATCAGTTACAATTTTCCAGGGATCGGGATGAATCGTAAATGAACAGAAAAGATGCTCTTTTTTTAGTTTTCCTGTCAGCGGTTCAAGCAATTTTAAATATTGAAAAACTTTATGTTTTTCAGATTCAAGTTCAACGGTGGTCGTATTTAAAAAATCCCAGCGGCTTTTAAACCCAATCCGAACGTTTGCCATAGACAAAAAAGCTGTCAAGCTCGCAAGCATCGGATGGACGCTGAAGCAACTTAAAACAATTTCCGGTGATAATTTCTGAATGGAACGAATATATTTTATAAATCCAGCAATAGGATTCAGGGATGTTTTAAATGGTGATACACAAATGATATCTTTTGAACGTATGGATGGAAAAAAAAGCTGAACAATATCCGCTTCTGCCTGACTTTTGACAGATAATGAAATCTTTTGGGGAGATGTCTCGCTTAAGTGTCTGAGCAAAGGAAACATCATTACAAGATCACCCAGGCCTTGAGGATTAATGATATGAATGTGTTTCTGATATGTTTTTAAAAGACGCATATGGTATTTGGCCTTATTTTAACGCCTTAAGATTTTTTCTTGCAATTCGAACAAACAAAAGTTAGAAATTTTCTATCATTAATTCAATAAAATATCAATTTTAAAGAAAGGGTTTGATCGACCCCTGATCAAAATTCGAGATGAAACTATCTCAGAAAGAAACTTTATATGTGTGGAATATCAGGCTTTTCAGGATCTTTTGATAAAGAGTTGCTCCAAAAAATGAACGCCACCATTGCTCATCGTGGGCCAGATGATTCTGGCGTTTGGTTCAATCCAGCCCTGTCTATCGGTTTAGCCCACCAACGGCTTTCCATTATCGATATTTCTTCAGCAGGCCATCAACCCATGTGGGACAAAAACAAGCATGCGATCATTGTCTTTAATGGGGAAATATATAATTATTTGGAAATAAAAAAAGATCTTTTGAAATCAGGTTTTCACTTTAACAGTACGTCGGATACAGAGGTTCTACTGAACTGTTATCTTCATAAAGGTGTGGATATGCTCACACATCTTAATGGAATATTTTCCTTTGCTTTATGGGATACACGAAATCGGACCTTATTGATTGCTCGTGATGGCATAGGGGTTAAACCCCTGTATTATACACACAATCAAAAAGGGGTTTTGTTTTCCAGTGAGTTAAAAGCACTTCTGGCAGAACCTTCTATTGATCGAACGATCAACCCCATAGCGATCCAATCTTATCTCACTTACCTTTGGTGCCCATCACCTCATACAATGCTTGATTCTGTGAAAAAATTAGAACCTGGCCATGCAATGATTATCAAGGATAAAATGATCAAAAAACAGTGGAAATTTTATGATATCCCTTTTAATCAGACAATTAAAAATATTTCTTTGCAAGATGCGGTTGATCAAACCCGACACTATATTTCCCAGGCAGTCAAGAGACAAATGATTGCCGATGTTCCTGTCGGGGCCTTTCTATCCGGCGGGCTGGATTCCAGTGCTGTTGCCATGTTTGCCCAACACTGGTGTCCGGATAAAAAATTACAGTGTTTTACCATTGCTTTAAATCAAAAAGAATTGAAAGCCTGTGATGGCGCAACAGAGGACTTGCCCTATGCCAAAACTCTTGCAAAGCATTTAGGCCTCGATCTTCATATTGTCCAGGCAGGTCCAGAAATGATAACACATCTGGAAAAAATGATTTACCATCTGGACGAACCTCAAGCGGATCCTGCTCCTATCAATGTTTTGATGATCAGTGAACTGGCAAGAGAGCAAGGTATGAAGGTGTTATTGTCTGGTGCCGGAGGGGATGATATTTTTACGGGATATCGCAGGCATTTTGCATTGGTACATGAGAAATACTGGATGATGCTTCCTCAAAAAATCCGCAACATGATGGCACAATTTTCGCAAAATCTTTCTCCCACATCTAATTTTAAACGCAGACTTTCCAAAGCCCTTCAGTATGCAGATCTTGATCCTGATGATCGGTTGATCCGTTATTTTTTCTGGCTCCATCCAGATTTTCTGCCAACATTATATGGCCCTTTAATAAAAGATCAACTTCATTGTGTGCATCCATCAACCCTCCTGAAAGCGACATTATCCAATCTCTCAAAAGAAACGCCAGCATTGAACAAAATGCTCTATCTGGAAGGAAAACATTTTCTGGCGGATCACAACCTTAACTATACCGACAAGATGGGCATGGCTGCCGGTGTTGAGATCAGAGTTCCACTGCTTGATCCAGATCTTGTCTCTTTTGCTGCCCGTTTGCCCGTTCAATACAAACAGCGTGGGAATGTTGGGAAGTGGATTTTTAAAAAAGCAATGGAGCCTTATCTACCCAAAAAAATTATTTATCGTCCCAAAACAGGTTTTGGAGCGCCATTGAGATATTGGATTAGAAATCAACTCCGACCGCTGATACAAGATCTTCTTTCAAGGGAATCTATTCAAAAACGGGGTATTTTTAATTATAGTGGTGTTGCCAGATTAATTGAAATGGACAAACATGGAAGTATTGATGCGGCTTATCCAATATTTTCATTGGTATGTATTGAAATGTGGTGTAGAATTTTTATTGATGAGAAAAAATAATAAAAAGAGGAAGTATGCATGCCTTATTGATCAATTCTCTGGCTGGTGGTGGCGCTGAAAAAGTTGTCCTTACAGTCTTAACAGAACTTTTAAAACGCGGTCATCATATTCAGTTGATTTGCCTTGAAAAAAATACATTTTATGATGTTCCGGATACTGTTGAGATCATCTATTTATCGGATGCAAAAGGCCATGAAAACGGGATAAAAAAACTGCTTAACCTGCCCTTTCTCGCCATAAAATTGACCCGTATTGTTAAAAAATATAATATTGGTGTTGTTCAGAGTCATTTATTTCGTGCCAATTATGTTAATATTCTGTCTCGCTTTTTGGGATCAAGACATATCTGTCAGGTTGTCAATACGGGTGCCATTACAGCCAAATATTTTAATGCGGGTATTTCCGGGAAAATCAACCTGGGCCTGATCCGATGGCTATACCCTAAGGCTGATCTTGTTATCAACAAGGCACAAGGAACGCTTTTGGATACAGCGCAACGCTTTCGATTTAATGTCCCTCAAATCGTTATTTATAATCCTGTTCAGCTTGCACTGATTCAATCAAAACAGAAGGAACCATTGATAAATAAAGACTTTGCATTTCAGCCCAATCGCAGATATATCATTACAATGGCCAGAATGCATTCTCAGAAATGTCTCCATGTATTGATTCATTCTTTTGCACTGATTTCCACACGTTTTCCAGATACAGACTTACTTTTCCTGGGTGATGGCGAAGAACGGCCCCAGCTCGAACAGCTCATCACTGATTTACAATTGAAAAACCGTGTTTTCCTCATCGGGCAGGTTCGCAATCCTTATAAATATCTTGTTCGATCACATTTATTTGTTCTTCCTTCTGCAACAGAAGGTTTTCCAAACAGTCTTGTTGAAGCCATGATTTGCAAATTGCCGGTCATCTCTACAGACTGCATGAGTGGTCCGCGTGAGATTCTTGCCCCTGAATCAGATGTGACAAAACGCATTGAAACGACAATTGAATTTGCGCCTTATGGCGTTTTGGTTCCTGTAAGAAATCATGTATTGCTTGCTGAGGCAATGGTAAAAATGTTAGAGGATCGATCAATGTGTACTGCTTATGCTGAAAAAGCGCATGTGCGTGCCTGTATGTTTTCAGCAGAAAAAATCATTGATGAATATGAACAAATTATCATCGGGAATCAGCCATCTAAGTAGCCCATAAGTTTTTGGGTAGAAAAGTTCGTGTCTGCCTAAAGAATGCTCAAGAAATAAGTTCCCTATTTCATAAAAAGTTAATCCTCTTTTTTTGAACCCGGATTACACTGAAAGAGATGAATAAGATGAAATAAAACACTTTAAATTAATCTTATTCATCTTATTAATCTTATTCATCTTATTCAGCGTAATCCGGGTTCAAAAAAAGGAATGCACATTTTATTAAATGGGGAACTTATTTTACGAGTTTTCCTTAGCTTTTCAGTGCGTTGTTTTTTCTGTGACTCCCAAAGCTAAAGCTTTGGGACTCCACCAGGGTGGCGTTATTAAGTTTTGATTCCTAAGTTCTAAAAAAGACATTCGTCATATTTTTAGGCACTGATTCTGCATCAGGGAAATCAGAAAACCCTTCATGATGAAATTCCGTCGTTATTGCAGAATCATCAAAGTATGAATAGATAAACATTCTACAGGATAAATATAAGCATGAAATCCTTTGCTGGTTTTCAAACAATTGAATGTATCTATGAAAGTCCAACGACTCAAGTCTTTCGATGTCGCCGTATCTCCGATAATTTGCAGGTCATCATTAAAAGTATCCATCAGGAATATCCATCCAAAGAAATGCTCGACAATTATCGGAATGAGTACCATATTGCCGGTATGCTTGAAATGGATGGCATCATTCAAATGTATGCCTTGAAAAAATACGATAATGCGCTGATGATCGTGATGGAAGATATTCAAGGCATACCGCTTCAACAAATGATTGCCGAAAAAAAGTTATCCCTGATGTCTTCCCTTGATATTGCCATCCAGTTAAGTACGATTCTTGGGAAAATTCATGAAAAATCCATTATCCATAAAGATCTATCTACAAGCAATATTATTGTTGTGCCTGAAATAGCCCATGTAAAATTGATTGACTTTGGCTTTTCTGCTGATCTTTCCAATCCCAAAAATGCAGGCAGATCTGAACAAATACAGGGGACATTCGCTTATATGTCTCCTGAACAAACCGGTCGAATGGATCGTAACGTTGACTATCGATCCGATTATTATTCTTTTGGTGTCTGTTTATATGAAATGATCACCAATAGACTTCCTTTTGTAACCGAAGATCCTTTGCGCTTGATTCATTGTCATCTTGCAAAATCTCCCCTTACCCCTCATGCATTGAATCTGGATATTCCAAAATCTGTGTCCAATATTGTCATGAAATTGATGGCAAAAAATCCTGAAGATCGGTATCAAAATATCTCTGGGATCAAAGCAGACCTTGAAAATTGTATGCATCAACTGCAATCAACCGGAGAAATAACAGATTTTAAAATTGGTCAGCAGGATGTTCCAAAACACTTTCTATTATCCAAAAAAATATATGCCAGAGAACGTGAATTAAAACAGATGATGGAAATCTTTCATCGCATGTTTGCCTGTCATGAAAAAGTGGGTTCTTCAACAGGTATCAAAACACAGGGAAAATCAGAGGTTGTCCTGATCAAAGGGGATACCGGCATTGGAAAAAGTGCATTTATTGAATATGTCAAAAAGAACGTTTTACGTTCCAATCCCAGTCATCAGATTTTCTTTATATCAGGAAAATATGAGCGTTTTTCAAAAAACACCCCATATTCTGCATTGGTTTCTGCATTTTCAGAGTTGATTAAGCATATCTTGAAAATGGATGAGGAAGACCTTTCTCAATGGAGAAAAAAAATACAGGCAGCCCTTGGTGAGAACGGGCAGTTGATGATCAATGTCATTCCTGAAATTGAATGGATTATTGGAGAGCAACCCGATATCATTAAGCTATCCCCCAAAGAACTTCAAAACCGGTTTGAACATACATTCCAAAATTTTATGATGACATTTGCCGAAGCAGATCATCCGCTGATTATTTTTTTGGATGATATTCAATGGATGGATACGACATCCTTGAAATTGCTCCAATTGATCCTTACCAATAGTGACAATATCCTTTTTTTCATTGGTGCTTATCGCCCAAGAAAGTTGTCCGAAGATCATCCGATTTTTGAAGCCATTAAACAGATCGAACAGGCAAGAATTTCAGTGACAACGATTCCACTTCGCACCTTATCAAGCATCCATATCAATCAGTTTTTGTGTGATACCTTCCGATGTTCAACAAACTATGCTCAGGCGCTCACCGATGTGGTGATGAATAAAACCCACGGGAATCCTTTTTTTATTAAAGAGTTTATTACATCAGTCTATGAGAAACGATTCATCCGCCTGACAACCAATGGTTGGGAATGGGATATTTCAAACATTAAACAAACAGAGACAACAGACAATGTCGTTCAATTGATGAGTGATAAGATTCAACGGCTGGAGAATCATACGCGTTTGTTGATTCAGGCAGCCGCCTGCATTGGGGCTGAATTTTCAATGGATGCTTTAACTCACATTGTTTCTTCTGAACAGATTGATGTCAACCGATGTATCAACGAAGCGATTCATGAAGGCATGATTGTCGAATGCGAATATCCCAAATCAGATTTTGGAAGTTGTGCTTTAAAAGCCTACCGCTTTGTTTACGACAGGGTGTATCAGGCGGCTTACGCATTGATGACAGATACAACACGCCAGGCCTTTCATAAAAAAATTGGTCAATTTTTGTTGGAAAAAAATAAAGATGATTACAAAAAGGCAAAAATATTTGATATTGTCAATCACTTAAACATGAGCATTCTGACATGTACTGACCCAAACGAAAAAGTTCAACTGGCCCGTTTGAATCTAAAAGCTGGCCTTCGCGCCAAAACATCAACCGCATATGATGCCGCATTGATTTACTTTATCATTGGTATCAGTTTGCTTACTGAAGATGCCTGGGAAGTCTATTATTCATTGATCTGTTCCCTACATCTTGAAGCATCGGAAACGGCTTATTTGGCAGGCAATTTTGATGAAATGGTACGCCTTTCAGAAGAAGTTCTCACCCATTCACATCAATTGATGGATCAGGCAAAAGTCTATGAAATTCGACTGCAAGCCTGTAAAATGCAGGATAAAAAAAAGGAAGCCATTGAAATTGGTCAAAAAGTTTTGGCCATGTTAGGGGTTTCCATTCCCAAACGAGCAAACAAAATCAGCGCAATAATAGCCATTGCACGCATCTATTTTAGAATGAGTGGCAAACGTATCGAGCATCTGATTGAACTCCCCAAAATGACAAATCCAGAACAACTGCTCATCGCCAGAATTTTAACCTTTGTGGGGACAGCATTTTATCTCACGACACCTGAAATATTGCCGGTTATTGTCAGCGAACAAATACGAATTTTTACGAAATATGGCAATAGCCCTGTTTCATCAGCTTCTTATGCGGCTTATGGTATGATCCTGTGCGGAATGTTGAATGACCTTGACAATGGGTATCAATTTGGACGTCTGGCCATATCGCTCCTGGAACAATTTCAAACCAAAGAATATTGGGCCAAAACCCTCTTTCGGACAGGTTCATTTATTCTTCACTGGAAAGAACACGTAAGAAATTCATTGCCATTGCTTGAAGACGCCTGCGCAAATGGTATTGAAACCGGTGATATTGAATTTTCCATTTTTTCTCGATATGTTCACGGGGTCTATTCATTTCTGGCGGGTATTGAATTATCGGTCGTTAAAAAAAATATTCAAACCTTTCTTGATAAATATCCACAATTAAAACATTTGACAGCCCAAAATTATAGAAATCTTGTTCAGCAATTACTTGAAAACATGATGTCCTCTCATGATCAGCCCTGGATACTGTCCGGGCAATTTTATCAGGAAGAAAAGATGATGCCTGTTCATATTCAAAACAATGATCGGACATTGATTTCAATCGTTTATTTTGCAAAAGGTTATTTGAATTTTCTGTTTTACCGGTTTGAAGAAGCTTTGGATTGCCTGGAAAAGGCAAATCCGTACATCAGCGGCATCGTTTCAACCTTTGTTGTACCCTGTTATTATTTTTTGGATGCATTGACCCGTCTTGCTCTTTATGAACAGTTATCACGGTGCGAGCAACGAAAACAGTTGAAAATTATTATTAGCGATCAAAAACGACTGAAATATTGGTCAAAGCATTCACCAATGAATCATTTGCATCGATATCATCTCATTCAGGCTGAAATTCATAGGGTCCGAAAAGAAATCGCTGAAGCAATGATTCATTATGATAAAGCTATCCTTCTGGCCAAAGAAAATCAGTTTTTGAACGACGAAGCCCTTACCAATGAATTGGCAACGCGCTTTTATATTGACAACCAGAAAAAAAAGCATGCCATTCCTTATTTATTGGAATCTTATAATGCCTATCATCAGTATGGTGCAGTGGCAAAAACAGAGCATTTGCTTCATCAATATCCATATATCAATACTTTTATCCGCACGATGAACCAGAAGATCTCATGGCATCCTTTATCTTCAAGTAATATGAGTTGTCAGAACACTGGAAAAGAAATCGATTTGCTTTATATCATGAAAGCATCAACCAGCATTTCAGAAGAAATTGTATTTTCTCGCTTACTTGAAAAACTGATGACCGTGGTCATTGAAAACGCAGGCGCGACACGCGGGTGTTTGATACTTGTTCAAGATGAGCAACTGTTTGTTGAAGCTGAAATTGTTAATGAAAAACATGAAAATATTCACATTGCCTCCATTCCACTGTTTACAAGAGATGATTTGCCGGAACAATTGATCAATTATGTTAAACGCACGCAGACCGATTGCGTTTTGGACAATGCTGTCATTGAAGGCGATTTTACCGATGATCGCTATATCCAAAGGCAAAAAATTCATTCTGTCATGTGTATTCCGATCCTTCATCATGGAGCATTCACAGGGCTGCTGTATCTGGAAAACAATCACATGAAAGGTGCTTTTACCGCCAATCATGTTCAAACATTAAAACTCATTGCATCTCAGGCTGCTATCTCTATTGAAAACGCTAAGTTTTACAATCGTTTGGAAGATCGGGTACAAGAACGTACCCGTGCCCTTTCTCAGGCCATTGATGCCCTGAAATTGCGTGCCTATGAGCTGACCCTTCTAAATAAAATGAGTGATATGCTCAATGAATGCAGGGAAGAAAAAGACACCCATGAAGTGCTTCAAAAAACATGTGAATCTCTTTTTCCCAACGATTTGGGATTTATTGCCATCCTTTCGATGAATACGGATTTACTTGAAATCATTGTCCGTTGGAATACAGATGGACAAATAATCGTTGACCATTTACATCAATGCGATTGTTTTAAAACATCACAAAAGACAACCATCAGAACTTCAGATATGACAGATATCTGCCCATTCTATCCGGTCAAAAAAACAAATGCCATATGTATTCCACTCATTGCACAGAATCAGACGTTTGGTGTGTTTCACTTACAGTTTTCTACAACCCATACCTGCAATGAAGCGGATGAACTTCTAAAAATCATCCAGGCCAGAGAAGATTTGGCTGTTCGTATGGCGGAACAATATACCTTATCCCTTGTTAATTTGAGATTACAGAAGAAACTGCACATGGAATCTATTATTGACCCATTAACAAAACTGTTCAACCGAAGATATATGGAAGAAAGTCTGGAACGTGAGAGCAATCGATGCAAACGCCGCAACCAGAATCTGGGAGTGATCATGCTGGACATTGATCATTTCAAAAATTTCAATGACACATACGGGCACAAGCTTGGCGATGATGTTCTTCGCGGGCTGGGAAAATTTTTGAAAAATATTGTGCGCAAAGAAGATATTGTTTGCCGTTATGGGGGTGAAGAATTTATGCTGATTCTACCGGAATCAAACATTCATACAACCATCAGTCGAGCAGAGCATATTTGCAATAAAATTCGCCAAAAAGTGATGGTCATACATGAAAACCTGCCAATAACAATTACAGTATCCATTGGTGTGGCATCTCTCAATGAGCATGGGCCTGATATCTCAAACGTCATTGCTGATGCTGATAAGGCTCTCTATGCCGCCAAAAAAATGGGTCGGAATCAGGTTCAACTTGCACAATACAAAGACCCTCCTGCCCCTTGAAAACTCCAGAAAAATGCTTTCCCTTATGAGATGACTGGCAATCAACTATCAAAGATTCATAAAAAGATTAAGTATTGACACAATATTGGGAATTTTTTATAAAACACAAAACTCACCATTTTTGTTACTCATGAAATAATCATTATTTTTTAACCAAAATCAGTGTAAAAATTGATTCAAAAACGAGATGGGCATATTGGCTTTGTTGTATTTTTTTTGGGGTTGATAGGTAAAGCCCATTTTAGGAGGTATCAAAATGAAAGTTGGTTCATTACAATATGGAGTACTTTTTAAGAAGGCTTTTTGTGATCCAGAGATATTCAAGCCTTTTATTGATGATTTTTTTGGCATTGATATTAAAATTGATAAAGTTGAAACAGAAAAAAGTTTTCATCCACCGGTTGGTTATGTCAATTGTCGATACGATCTTTATGCTGAAGATCCTGTCAACAGAATAATATTAGATGTTCAACATGTTCGTCATTTTGATCATTTTCATCGTTTTTTTTATTACCATTGTATTGCCATATTAGAGCAGATAAAAAATGCCAATGATTATTCTCCAGTACAAAATGTATTTACGCTGGTTGTATTAACATCAGGCGACAAGCATAAAAAAGATATTGGTATTATCGACTTTGATCCAAAAGATTTGCAAGGCAATTCATTTAATGAAATTCCCCACAAAATCATGTACGTATGTCCTAAGTATGTTAATGAAAAAACCCCGGAACCTCTTCGACAATGGCTTCTTGCAATTAACGACAGCCTGGATGAAGAGGTTGATATTTCTAAATACGATCGACCGGTAATCAAAAAAATATTTGATCGCATTCAAAAAGATGACATCACACCAGATGAACGTGCTGCGATGATAGATGAATACAGTTATGGTTTATTGGAACAAGAGGCTTTGGAAAAAGGTATGAAAAAAGGTATGGAAAAAGGTATGGAAAAAGGTATGGAAAAAGGTATGGAAAAAGGTATGGAAAAAGGTATGGAAAAAGGTAAGGAAAATGGTATCAAAACAGTTGCCATGAACATGTTGTCTGATAAATCATATACACATCAACAAATTGCACAAATGACAGGATTATCAGTTGAAAATGTAAGAGAATTGGCTCTGTCTAATGAATGATGTCATTATTCTGATGCTGGCTACACGATGAGTGGTTCAGTTTCATCCCAAAGTACAGGTCAGCCATAAGCAATGTTGAAATAGAAATCATTTCTGTTCATGCAGATTTTTATGCTTATGCAAAATCAGATACTGATGGAAATTATGAAATAAGCGGCCTTACTGCTGCAACTGATTATGCGGTTACGGCAACACCGCCTGAAGGTAGTTCATACCTAATTTCAATAAATAACGGTTGGCTGAACAAGACCTTTTTGAATATTCCTTAATTGCTCTCGACTTGTTTGTGTTCTGCAATAACTATGAAGTTAAGTCGCTAATATGATTTGTTTTTAATTATGACGCATTGCACAAATAATTTCTTGACATTCTTTTAAACCTGCTTTATTATATATCCAGAACATGTTGAATACATGTTTATGTAAAACGAAAATACAAATTTGAAAATACAACAATAAGGAAGGGGAATATGGATAGTCAAAAAATAACCACACAAATGGTACAGTACAATAAATCCGTGTTTGAGAACGCGTTTACAATGATATCTTTGATGCAAGACTATGCATCGAATATGTCGTCTACGCTTGTTTCACAAATTCCCTGGTTTCCCGAAGAAACCAAACAAGCTATTCTGGAAACAACTGAAATGTTCAAGGAAGCCCGTGCCAATTATAAAATGGCAATGGACGATGGTTTTTTAAAACTTCAGGACATGTCTTTTTCAAGTTTGGATGACATGTTTCGAAATGACGATAATTAATTTATTGAGTTTAAACAAAGGAGAAAAAACAATGGATCAAAAAAAAATGTTCAAACAAATGATTGACTTTCAAAAAAGCACTTTCGACAATGCTTTCAGCGCAATGAGTAAACTTCAAGAGCAAGGTGAAAAAATGATCAACATGTTCCTTGCACAATCCCCCTGGATGCCTGAAGATGGAAAACAAGCTGTTCAGGAATGGATCAATACCTATCGAAAAGGTCGCGATCAATTTAAATCCAGTGTTGAAGATAATTTTAAAAAAGTTCAGGACTATTTTTCTACAAAAACCGAATAATCAGTCACTGTTTATAATCATGACCAGGATGTTTCCTGGTCATGATTATATGTGTAAAAATAATCATTTGTTACGAGGATCTTTTGAAATGCTGACGCCCCACCGAATCCCTTCGGATAATGTATTCAATTCATTGGAGATGAATCCTTTTTTTCGTCTCAACAAAATATTCATGGATTACCATAGCGGTCTGATGGAGCATTCAAGAGATTTTTCAGCCGCTTATCAGACGGCATGTTCATATTTCTGGAATACAGAATTGAAACGGACCTGTTTTGAGTCATCCCCTATGTCAATCGACGCTTTAGGGGCGCTTCTCAGTTTCAATACAGAATTATTCTCTAATAGCCTGGTTGGTTATACCGGAGTTCTCAATCGGTTCTTCGAGCTGGAAACCAGTGATACCATTCAAGCATGGCTCATGTTCTTTTTTAATGGAAACATGACGCCTTTAAACGCATTGCTTGATCGTCACGAATTTATGTTGGATACGCTCTGTCATCGATATCCAAAGGCCATTCAGGATATAAAAAGCGAATATGGATTTCATTTTGAACAAGGCAATGGCAAAAAAGTGGCTGAAACCGAAAGGTTTGACCTGTTCGAAGTCTATCCATCAGATCACTCTGTGCAAACACGAAAAGATGCAAAGCCTGTCATTATCATTCCACCGTATGTTCTGGGCGCCAATATTCTTTCTTTTCTTCCAGGGGAAAACCGAAGTTATGCCCATTGTTTTGCCAATCAAGGTATTCCAACGTATATCCGTATCATGAAATCGGTTCATGAACATCCGGCTGTTCAAACAATGACCGGTGAAGATGATGCCAATGACACACAATTTTTTTGTGAAACAGTCATGAAAAATCATGGCAAACAGGTGACATTGAATGGATATTGTCAGGGGGGATTTTCAGCACTGTGCAATATTTTGACCGGTAAACTGGATGGCCTTGTGGACTGTTTGATTACCTGTGTTTCTCCAATGGATGGCACCCGAAGCAAAGGATTAGGCACTTTTTTAAAAAAGTTGCCACCGCGATATAATGATCTGGCTTATGGCACCAAAACCTTGCCCAATGGAAATGCCATTGCTGATGGTAAATTAATGGGGTGGGTTTATAAAATTAAAAGTATCGATGTTGAATCGCCGATCATTGCATTTTTAAAAAATCTCATGATGTTTCGTCCCAAAAACGATCAAGCGGAAATGCCAATCAGTAAAAGTGCGGCTGCAATTAATTATTGGCTCTTGAATGAACGCACCGATTTACCCCTTTCCATTACACGCATGAGTTTTGCCTCTTACAACACTCCTATTACCTCCGATGGAACCCTTCCTGTTCGTTTATTTGGTAAAAAATTAAATCTCAAACGAATAAAGGAACGAAACATTCCCTGGCTGATCTGTTATGGCGACCGCGATGATCTGGTGGAAAAAGAGACAGCACTGGCACCACTTGATTTTGTCGATGCTGAAATTTCTGCATTCCCCAAAGGTCATGTTGCCATTGCAACATCCTGGTCCAACCCAAAATCTGCGTGCGCACTTCATACCCGTTTTGGCGATAACGGCTATCGTCGAGGTCCTGTACGCTACCAACTGGATATTGATGCCGAGCAATCACGTTCATTGTAGACCACTGTAGGGGCAAACCTTGTGTTTGCCCTCAAACAAAAACCGGAATCAAACCTATGTCCGAGAACGTGTAGGGGCAGGCCCCATAGCCGTCAGGTTAAGCACGACCACCTGAAATTGTACGTCCGCCTGGGGTTGAAACCCCAGGCTATTTTCTGTCGTCCCTTGCGGGACTTGATTAGTTTTTTTATTCCCAGATACGT
>PEAL01000335.1 GCA_002753725.1 Deltaproteobacteria bacterium | reverse complement strand
TGGTATAAAGGTATTTTAGCCCTGAAAGGGCGGCACATATTACTGCTTTTCACAAAATTATGTAACGCCCTTTCAGGGCTAAACCTAATTAATTCTATACCCAGGGCGTTGCCCTGGGCTGGTATTTAACGCCCTTTCAGGGCTAAGAAAGGCACTAAGATTATAAAATAAGTGCAACTTTTTTGTGTTGCACCCATATTGATTCATATTCTAATTCGCCCTTCAGGGCTTCGGATAAGTCTACAAGTATATACATATAAAATTTTTTTTAATCCCATCTATGATTCCAGCCTTAAGTCTGCTTTAATCATTCCATCAATATAACTTAATAAATTAAATTAGATGAATAAAAATCCATTAGGAAATGAGAAAATGGGGAAATGAGGGAAATGGGGGAAATGGGGGAAATGGGGTCACATCTTGATTATTACACTTAATAAAAAAGGTTTCGATATATCTGAAGCTTTATCATTATTTTAGAAATGATCAAATATAATCTGGAGATACTCTTTTGGATGGCGTCCCAAAGCTTTAGCTTTGGGAGTGCCTTATCTTTTCAATGCGTTGTTTTTCTGTGAGCCCCAAAGTTAAAGCTTTGGGACGCCATCGAGGAAACGTTATTAAATGTTGATTCCTTAATCAATATCTGAACGCAATTGCATAACCAGTTTCGCTAAACGAACAGCCTGGGTTTTAATTTTGTTTGCTCCCTCAGCAGAATGATTGACAGCTTGATTCAAAGCATTGACATTCTCTGTGACCCGATCCGTTTGGCTGGATGCTTCTGATGCATTCTGTGCGATATTATCTGTCACCCTGGCGGTATTATCCAGATGCTTTGAAACAATTAACCCCAGTTTGAGAACTTCGCTGACTTTGCCAGAAATCAGATCAATTCTTTCAGCCGCTTTATTCAAGTTATCAGAAACAGAACGCGCTGAGTTTACACTGTCTGAAAGGTTGCTTGAAATGCCTTCGGTTGTTTCTGATTGCTGTTGGACAGCCGTCGCAATAGACACCATGATCATATTGATTTCTTCAATAACCTCGACAATGGTTCCAATGGCCCTGATTGCATTTTCTGTATTGGACTGCATCCCTTCGATTTTATTTCTGATTTCTTCAGTGGCCTTACTGGTCTGTCGTGCAAGTTCCTTGACTTCATTGGCAACAACGGTAAACCCTTTACCTGTTTCACCAGCACCGGCAGCTTCAATGGTGGCATTCAATGCGAGTAAGTTGGTTTGTGAGGCAATATTTTTAATCAGATCGACAACGTCGCCAATTTCTTTTGCAGAGTTTCCAAGGGAATGAATAATGTCTGATGCTTTATCTGCTTTTATCGATGCATCCTGACTGACAATTTTTCCACGCCCGGAGCTTTCTGAAATATCAACAATCGATGTGTTCATTTCTTCAATGGAACCAGCAATATTATTCACCGCTTCTGACATATGAAAGGCCGATGATGCCATGTCGTTCATATACCTGGACATATTGGTTGTGGTATCGTTGATATCTTTCATGTGGTCGGACAGTGAATGGGCGGATTGTGACAGAGAATTGATCTGTCCACTAATTAACCCCGCATCTTTTGCCATATTTTTTATGTTTTCAATTGTTTTTTGAGTGGCATCCGCCGCTTGATCATTTTGATGACGAATATCCAACGATTGTGTTTTCAGTGCATCAGATGTTTGATTGAGAACGTCAGCAGCACCCTGCAAGGTTTTACCCGTGTCTCGAATGCTTGCAAATAAATTTTCCAGACGTTGATTGATGGATTCTTTGACAAGCAAAAAATATTTTTGAGCTTTCAAAGCGTTATTGATCTGCTTGTTCCCAAACCAGGAGCAAAAAAGAACCGCAAGAACAGGGCCGAAAGTATTTGCAAGATGGTTTTTTATCAGTACTTGTTCAGACAATATCAACGTTGGAAACGGATAATGATTCATGTGTAAATACAAAAAAATACTAATGATAATGAGCGTTAAAAAACTCCAGAAAAATGCAGCCCGTGAACCGCACAAGGCTGAAGAAAAAATCGGTATACTGACCATCCAGGTGATAGCAGATGAAACAATCCCCCCTGTGGAATAAAGTAAAAATGAAAAATGCCATAGTAAAAACAGTAGCATAATATGTCCACAAATCAGGTAGTGACCGCTGAGTTTAATTGTAATCAGCAAAACAATGGTCATCAACATAACGATTCCCATGCTTAACGCAAGGGCATGACAGCCGATGAAATACCATTTCATTGTATTGACAAGAAAAAAAACAACGCCAAACGATAAAATAAATACCAACTGCTTGGCGAAAATGATTGCATCCAAATCAGAGCGAATGTTGGGATGAATCATCCAATCAAAAAAGCCTGATTGGGATGCAATCAGCGGGTTATTATCCTGATGCGTTTCATTGTTTTGCATAGATCACCCTTTTGGTTTATTGATTACCAGCCCATCCTGGTGCCCATAAGTAATAAAAGCCATCGTTGAGTTGCCCCAGATGACCGGGTAACGAAAAATTGATCAATGATACAGGATTAACAGCCACTTGTTGGGCTGCCATCGTATTGTAAATATTATCATTGGGAAACAATACCCGACGATACATTATAATGCGCGAGTTTTGCGCGATATTGGCAATTTTTTGGAGGATACCAATGGCATCGTTGATATAGCCGATATGATCCACCAATCCCATATTTTGAGCATCTTTTGCTGAAAATATTCGTGCAGTGGAAATTTGTTTTGCCTGTTTGGCATCAGGGTTTCGATGTTTTTTAACCAGGGATTGAAAGCGATCTCCCAGTTGTCTGGTTAACTGTTGCAGAAGTTCTTTTTCAACCTTGCTTGGCTCTCGAAATGGCGACCCCATATCTTTATTTTCACCGGATTTTGACACCTGCATTTCAACACCAATTTTATCCATCAATTTTTTTAATTGAAGGCTGAACATCACAACACCGATGGAACCTGTAATGGTTGTTGGATGTGCCACGATGACATCCGATGGCAACGCCACATAATAACCACCCGAAGCCGCAACATCCATCAGAATGGCAGCCACTTTTTTGCCGGTTCGTTTTTTAAAATTTATCAGCTCATTGTAAATGATATCACTGGCAGTGGCTGTTCCCCCCGGTGAATTAATTTTTAAGAGAACTGCTTTTACCCGATAATCGTTTTCTGCCAGTGTCAACTGCGCTTTCAATTCCTGAACCGTTCCGGGTTGGGTGTTCATAAATTTTTCTGAGGGAGAATCTGAGATAAAACCTGTGATTGGAATCACAGCTATTTTATCTTTTCCATTACCCATCAATGTAAATTCCAATAAGGGATCTTCAGCATCCGCAAAAAATTTTATTTTTGTGGGCCCACACCCTGTTGCAATAACAACAGATACAATAAACAATAAACAGATCATTCCCATTTTTTTTAATGGTTTCATCATACGTTCCTCCAGAAGGTTATAATAAAAAAATAAATACGCCAGAGCGCATTCCCAAAAAGTCGGACAGTGTTTTTTCTTAAGACTCGCGATTAAATAACTTTCCCATTTGAAGTCCCTTGGGTGGAGTCCCAAAGCTTTAGCTTTGGGAGTTCTTTAGCGTTTCAATGCGTTGTTCTTCTGTGACTCCCAAAGCTAAAGCTTTGGGACTCCATCCAATTAGATAGTGTCCATCAAGAGCATTAACATTATTTTTCCCATGAATGGTTTCAATGATTCACGCAACACTGATGCATGAGTGATGCCAGTCACTTTTTTGAGATGCTTTTGATGATGGATGACGATCTTGCAGTGTTTATTTTGTAGAATTATCGGCCGCCACTCCACCGCAATTTTTTTTTCAATACGTCAAAATAGTTGTTTTCAGGCATTTTAATAATACTCACCGGATCATTTGCCTTTTCAATATGCAAGGTATCCTGATCTGTGATGGGAAGGCCGGTTTGCCCATCAAAGGTCACCAGAATATCGGTTGACTCCTTTGCCAGTTGTATTTTAATCGTTGCTGTATCTGGCACAATTAAGGGCCGGTTGGTCAGTGTAAATGGACAGATCGGGGTCATCATAATTGCCGATATGGCTGGATGAATAACCGGCCCGCCAGCAGCCAGGGAATAGGCTGTGGAACCGGTAGGCGTTGCGACAATCAATCCATCAGCTTTATATGTGGTCAGATTATGACCATCAATAAAGGTTTGAATATTCGCCAGTCGCGCCAGAGTTCCTTTATTGATAACAACATCGTTTAATACATATTGCGTGGTTTTTTCCTGATCATTGGAAAAAAGCGTTGCTTTTAAACGCATCCGCTTTTCAATGATATACTTTTTATCCAAAATGGCCTTTGCCATGGGAATTAAATTTTCTTCGGTTGTTTCTGCCAGAAATCCAATTCGACCAAATTTTATCCCCACAACCGGAATATTACGTTGACCAATCCATCGAACAGCATTTAAAAACGTGCCATCTCCGCCCAAAACAAATACAAACTTGATATCATCCGGAAATCCAGGTGTTTGGGGAGCGTCTATCAGACCAAAAGATGGTGGGCTACTCGTTTGAATGATGGTTTCCACGTTCTGGCTGGACAGCCATTCAACAAGTTCATGGGCTTTTTTTTGTACACGAGCGTGTGGTTTTAGCATAATGGCAATTTTCACAAAGGTTCTCCTGATTATATTTTTTCACTGTTTCAGAAAAAGATCATTTTCTAAAAAATGGATAATATCACAAGACCTGATCATGTGCAAAAAATTCAATACACATCAATGATAATCAATTTGTAAAATCAGCCTTTTCTTGACATCGATGCCAGGGGTGATATGTATGTCTATTTTTTTTAAACAGACAAAAATTCTGATACAGAAAGGATATATTTATGAGTATGGCAAACATAAGCCCTGTAAAACTTAGCCTGGACAGCAAGTTTTCCTTTGACTGTCGAAAAGATTTGGAATGCTTTACCAAATGTTGTCGTGATATCAACATTATCTTGACGCCCTATGATATCATTCGAATGAAAAACCGCCTGGAGCTGTCTTCTGATGAATTTCTGGCCATATACACAACCCCTCAACTTCTTGATAAAACAGATTTGCCAGTGATCACATTAAAAATGTTAGATGATGAAGAAAAGTCATGTCCCTTTGTTCGGGAGGATGGGTGTTTGATCTATACCGATAGACCGATAACCTGCCGATATTATCCACTCGGTTCTGGAACTCTGGCCCATAAAGAGGATACTGATGACCAACAAGGCTTTTTCTTTTTTATCAATGAACCCCATTGCAAGGGCTTTGACAAGGGGTATGATTGGACTGTCCGGGAATGGCGAAAAGATCAGAATGCTTCTGCCTATGATGAAATCAATGCAGGATGGTATGATCTCATGGTCATGAAACGATCCTTTCCCCCCACCATGCATTTAACAGAAAAGGCAAAAAAACTCTTTTTTATTGCCAGTTACAATATCGATGCATTCCACCGCTTTGTCTTTGAAAGCGATTTTATCCAGTTGTACACTGTTGATGAAAATAAAGCGCAGGAAATGCGCGATGATGAAATCAAGTTGTTCACATTTGGACAGGAATGGCTTAAATGGGTATTGTATAAAAAAGGTGAATTTTCATTGAACACATCGTTGGCAGAAAAACGCAGTAAATAGAGTCCCGATGAGCGTTTAAGGAACCACAATTGAATAACGTTCCCTTGGAGGGAGTCCCAAAGCTAAAGCTTTGAGACTTCACCAAGGGACTTCAAATGAGAAAATTATTTAATCGTGATTCCTTATGCATCTTCTTCAGTGTAATCCTGGATCAAAAAAATATGCATGTGCGATGCT
>PEAL01000334.1 GCA_002753725.1 Deltaproteobacteria bacterium | reverse complement strand
AAAAGTTGTCATTATATGAATTCATTCCCTCCACATGTCACTCTCACTGAAGTTGGCCTTCGGGATGGTTTTCAAAATGAATCCAAACCCATTCCAACATCAATGAAACTGGATATCCTTGCTCGTCTGATTGATGCAGGGATTGAACATATTCAAGTCACATCATTTGTTTCTCCACGCCTGGTTCCACAGATGGCTGATGCTCGTGAACTTTGCCTTGCATTGCCGGGGTTGAACTCTCAACGCACGGTATTCAGTGGGCTTGCTTTGAATGTCAAAGGCGTTGAAAATGCGTTTGATTGTGGACTTGAGCATGTGGATATATCCATTTCAGCCGATCCGGTTCATAGCCAGAAAAATACAGGAATGAGTCTTGATGATGCCCGAAAGACAATGCAACAAATGATCAAGCGGGCTCATGAATTAAATCTTCATGTTCATGCAGGCATTCAATGTGCTTTTGGTTCAGCATTTAATGAAATTATTCCTGAATCACGTATTCTTGATATGACCTGTGAAATTCTTGATAAACAGGTGGATAGCTTTGGTTTGTTCGACACAACAGGCATGGCAATGCCCTCACAAATAAAAAATTTAGCCCATAAGATTTTGCCCATCATCCATTCAAAACCATTTTTTCTTCATTTACATGACACCTATGGATTGGGCGCAGTTAATTTGTTGACCGCTTTAAGTTGCGGTATATCGCGTTTTGATACTGCTTTTGGTGGTTTGGGCGGATGCCCGTTTATTCCTGATGCCTCCGGTAATTTATGTACTGAAGACATTGTTTTTTTATTGGATGACCTGGATATCCAAACAGGAATCGATATTCATCCCATACATTTCTGTTCAAAGACCATCGCTGATTATTTGGAAAAAACTTTACCCATAAAGCGTTATCAAAAAAAATTATGAGCTGACGATTAATGAACATTGAACTATCTCTCAAAAATTACTGTATTCAAACATCGGCTAAAAAGAAATATGAACAGTCCATTTCTCACTATTTCAAACAGGCTTCACTGGCAAATGATACAGAATTACTCAACAGTGAAAAAGAAATTGACATTCTTAAATATTTTTTAGAAAATGCAGATATGGGACATATTCGTTCCAAGTATCCAGAATTAAATGGCAAACAAAATATCACTGTTACGCTGATCTCCTCTGATCAGCCAGAAACATGGCAATTACATTATCATACTCAAGCAGTCCATGTTATATGGAAGGCATAGTTCTTCAGGAAAAAAATTATTATAATCATACGATCCCACCTTAAACGTGACAGTCAAAGAGATAGAAAGATCATTATGAAATCATGGATAAATGTTATCATCAGTCTTTTACTTTTAAGCTTTGCTCCCTGGTATGTGTACGCAGACGATTCATCTGATTTGACCCAAAAGGATCACATTTACGTAATACAGGAAAAAATTTTCCATCGATATCATGAAACCGGACTGTTTATGTCATATGTACCGGATGATGATTTTTATGATTCCTTTGCCTTGGGAGCAAATTATGTATTTCATATCACTGATGTTTTTTCCTGGGAAGTCTTTCGTGCTGCATGGATGACCAACCAGGAAAAGTCTTTGAAAGATGATATTGAGAGATCATTGGACATTACACCCACCCATTATGATGAACCCAACTACATGGTTCACTCACAGTTCTGGTTCAGGCCTTTTTATGGCAAAAGTGCAGTACTCAATAAACGAATCATTTTCCATGAAACAGGATTGTTCGCTGGAATAGGTATGATCGGTTTTGATCAGAAAAAAAGTTTTGGCAATAATGCCAACGATACAGCACTGTCTGTCAGTTGTGGCCTGGGAACAACCTTTTTTCTCAATTCTTATTCTGGTGTTTCGTTTCACATTCGAAATTTAATGCATTTCAAAAAAGACCAGACTGAAAATCGTATCAGCCTGGAAATGGGGTACAGTTTTCGGTTTAATTTGAACCCTCGGAAAAAACACCTGGAACCTCCAACCCTTGATCGTTTTCATCGATACATCTCTTCCGATGTATCGAATGATGAATTATATTATAATAATTATACATTTAAGACAAAGGAGTGAAGATGAAAATTAAAAACATGAGTGTCAAATGGAAAATGATCGGTATCTCAACAATAGGGCTTATTATTGTTTCAATGGTTTTTGTTTACAGTCTTATCAAAGAAATCCAACAATCTGCAGAAAATTCCATTTTAAATCAAAGCAAAACAGTCGTAGCCATGGCAGAGGCATCACGCACGGAAATGGCTCGGAAAATTGAACTCCAGGTGATCAAATCATTTGATCAGTTGGATACATCTGTCATTCTTGAGTCTGTTCCTGTTATTTCAGCGATCAATACGGCACAGTTAAATGCCGATAGACTGGGGTATCAATTTCGTGTTCCAAAAATTAGTCCTCGTAACCCTCAAAATGAACCCACGCCCCTTGAACGTAAAACGTTAATTAAGATGAAAGAAAGTAATCTTGATGAATTTGTTATCAAAGAAAAAAATCAAATTCGTTTTTTTCGCGCCATCCGCCTGACAAAAGATTGCCTGTTCTGCCACGGAAATCCTTCAGGATCTCTTGATCCTTTGGGTAAAGCGCGTGAAGGGTGGAAAGTCGGTGAAATTCATGGCGCTTTTGAAATCATATCCTCATTAAAGGCATCTCAGATCGCTGTCAGGGCAACAGTCTTGCGAGAAATCTTTTGGGCTATTATTATTTTGATTATTGTCATTTCAGCAGTTTGGATTTTCACGCAGCAATCGCTGATTCGTCCTCTTGAACAATCCAATCAACTGGTTGGAAAGATTGCCCACGGCGATTTAACGCAAACAATAATCATTCAACAAAATGATGAATTTGGTTTGATGATTGGATTTCTCAATCAGATGTCATTGAATCTCAAGAAAATGATCATAAATATTCTTCAAGCCAGTGATGATTTAAAACAGTCTTCCAATAAACTTCGGGATATTTCTGTTGGACTTTCTGATAATGTTCATGACACGCAAAATAAATCCAATCATGCATCAGCATCAGCATCAGAAATGAGCAACAATATGGATTCCATTGCTGCCGCCGTTGAAGAAACATCAACAAATGTATCCATTGTTGCCGAATCTGCAGAATCGATGACAACAACCCTTCATGATATTTCCCGCAACACAGAAAAAGCGCGTCAAATTACAGGAGATGCTGTTACTCAAGCTCAGAACGCTTCGGTTCAAATCAATGCACTTGGAAAATCTGCACAGGAAATTACAATTGTAACAGAGACCATCAATGATATTTCCGAACAAACGAACCTGCTTGCATTGAATGCAACCATTGAGGCTGCTCGAGCAGGCGAGGCAGGCAAAGGCTTTTCTGTGGTTGCCAATGAAATTAAGGAACTGGCAAAACAAACAAGTCTGGCTACAGATCAAATTAAAGAAAAAATTATTGGTATTCAAGGCGCCATTGATTCAACGGTCAATCAGATCGGAAACATTTTAGCAGTCATCAATAATGTTAATGAAATCGTATCAACCATTGCGTCATCGGTTGGTCAGCAACTGGCAACAACTCAAGAAATAGCCAACAGCGTTATTCAGGCATCTGAGGGTATCAAAGAAGTGACACGAAATGTGACACAGGCATGTCGGTTCTCTGCCGACATTGCAAAAGATATTTCTGAGGTCAATCGCTCCACAGGAGATGTTTCCATAAAAAGTACCGATGTTGATAAAAATGCAAAAGAATTAAATACGTTTGTCGAGACTATCAAAGAAATGCTATTAAAGTTTAAAGTATCCTGAGATAAATGAGGGCCGTTGGAAACGTCTTTATGAAATGCGTTTCCAACGGTCTGATCGGTGGGTTCATTTTCATGAAAATGGTAAATCAACCAGAAAAGCTGTTGATTTAACAAATAAATTAAGTGTAACAATCAAGATGTGACCCCATTTCCCCTAATTTATGCTATCCGTATAAACTGATATTCTAAAAAACACCGACTAAAGTTATCACTTTTACAAATTTAAGGTACATATGTGTTGTAACTAAATGTCTTTGTTTTGATTGATTTATTATCAAGAAAAGAAAATTTTGCATAACTGCTAACAAAAATTAATAAGCAGGTACAAGCCTTATATCCAACCGACACCCTAGTACATTAGCATATTTTTTTAAAGTAGATAATGACGGCGAATGTTTACCACTGCTTAATGAAGATTCAAGTCTTGTAATTGCTGGAGCTTTTGTTCCCATACGTTTTGCAATTTCTGCTTGGCTTAATCCGGCTTTTTGACGAGCTGCTAATAATTCATTTAGCAATAAAAACTCAGTTTCTAAAGAATTGTAGGCTTTTCTAACCTCATTTCTTGTTAATGCTTTTGCCTTTAACTCAAAATGATTCATTGTTCATTACCTCTTTTTTTCTAAATTTTGCTATCTTTAGTTCTTTTTTGGGTGTTTTTTGTGATTTTTTTATGAATGAATGAAGCATAACTATTTTCTGTTGAATTTTGGTACAATAAAAAACTCTTGATATGCCGTCTTTACTTTTAAGTCGTAATTCAAAAAGTCCACTTTCTATTTGTTTTGTATGTGGTAATCCTAAATTAGGACCAAATTTGATCATCATATCAGTCAGTCGCAAATATCTTGCTAATAAACCACTTGGCAAAGAGAGTATATTTTCTTCAAGTATTTCATTGTAGTAAATGATATTCCAATTCATAATTGGATAATAACAAATATGTTAATTATATCAAGACAAATATTTAATTGATTAATAAGTAAACTATTTGCTCTTAGGTCGTTGTCAGAAATTTAACCGATTGCATGTTGCTCGGCATTCTAACTATCTAACGCATTCAGGTCTAAGTCTGAGCTTTAAACCGATTGCGTGCTGCTCACCAACCCAACCTTGATAAATGGTTGCAATTCCAAGTCAAAAGAAAATCCATTTTATAAAATGATGCAATTGCAAGGGGGGAAAATGGGGTCACATCTTGATTATTATACTTAATGAGCGTTGTTTTAGATGTTGATTTAACAAATAAATTAAGTGTAACAATCAAGATGTGACCCCATTTCCCCACCCATTTCCTTAAGTGTAACAATCAAGATGTGACCCCATTTCCCCATACCATTTCCCCATACATTTCCCCATACATTTCCCCCATTTCCCCATAGAGTTAATGACAACCATATTATCCTTTTTATCATTTGTTTCAATTTCAATAGAATTGCCTTTTTGTATGGATTTATTGATAAGAGTTTGATAAATTACCTCTTTTAATAATGTAGGAAAAAATGGAAAAATGGGGTCACATCTCGATTATTATACTTAATGAGAGTTGTTTTAGATGTTGATTTAACAAATAAATTAAGTGCAATAATCAAGATGTGACCCCATTTCCCAATTAAATTGAATCAGAAATGCGATCAACAGGTCCGACCCCAAGACAACAAAATACACATCATATATATTCAATGTTATAAAAAAAAGGAATTACACTATGAAATCAATGAATTACTTAAAGGTCAGTGTTTTTATTCTGTTTATGATCAGCGTATCTCAACCCGCAGGTAGCATGAATAAGCCCAAACTGGTACTCCTGCCATTGTTGGGAACCGGCTTAAGTGATACCGAAACAATGGCATATCAGGCGGCTCTAGAATCTGCCCTGGCAGACCGGTATACTGTTTATTCCGGAAATCAGGTGCTTGATGCATTAAAACAACAAGCAGAAACAATATGCACTGCTGACTATTGTATGGAGCAGATCGCCATCGGTTTTCAATGCAATACAGTTGCCAGGGGAATGATTGAATCTGAAACAAAGGGCAACTATATCCTGGTTGTT